>JAFPAK010000040.1 GCA_017390825.1 Clostridia bacterium | reverse complement strand
TGTAAGAGCAAGAATGATTGAAGTTAACATAAAAATTATTCTTTTGAAATTCATTTCAGCACCTCCATCAAATTCCTAGAGCTATTTTTAACATCTTCAACTGATTTTGCGTGAGAGAATATTGCAGCGCAGTTTCGCAATCAGTGAGTACATTACCACATAGCGTATATATCTGTTCGTTGTCATCTCGGTCTTTGAGCGTGATAGTATAAACGCCGATTGCAGTTCCAACGTCGGTTCCGTATATGGTTATATCGTCACCTTTTGTAATATCAAGCAAAACAGAAGATATTTCAGTAACCGTGTCGGTATCGGTATGCTTGATATTCACGCTGTCCGAATTGGTTTCGGCACTGATATATACGCATACATAGCTGCACTCTCCGCCGTCTGCCATAGGTTCTGTACCGTTGGTTTTTGGAAACTTTATTAAATTTATATTGACACCGATAATAGCTATACAAATCAGCGGCACGATTGCGGCAATAACAGACACACGGCGTTTATATGCTTTTTTTCGTGCATTGCTGCGACGCATTACTTCTGCCTTGCGTTCTTCCATGGTCCTCATAAAATATTATCTACCTCCTCTGTTAAAATGGTGCGAAGTGTGCTTTTAGCACGGTAGAGAAGATTGTCCACCTGTTTTTTATTCTTTTTCATAACCTTAGCCGCATCTTCATATGAAAGCTGCTCAAAATACACAAGATGAACTGCAGCCCGCATATCATCAGTCAGCTGAATCAATGCATTGTTCACCGCTTTTTGCCGCTCTGATCTAAGTATAGCTTCTTCAAAAGAAAATTCGTGCCCGATATGATCCTCGATTTCTGTTAGTTCAATTGTTTTAAATTTGCGATTTCGTTTTATGTAGTTGAGCGCGCGGCTTCTGCCTATCATAAACAGATAGGTTTTGAGCGTGACCTTGAAGTTATATCGATGAGGATGCACCAAAATATCGGAAAAGACATCAATAGCAATATCCTCAGCAGCGTGAAGATCACGCACATAGCGGTTGATGAAAAATATCAGGCTGTCAAAATACCTCTCCATTATTTCATCAAAAGCACTTTCGTCACCATTAAGAAAACGGCGGTAGCTACTTGCACCGTTATCCATAAATACCTCCCAATTCGGAACTTTCACTTATTATACAATTAAAACTCAAAAAGTCCTTATAAAAAAACTGCAGCTATTTTAATAGCCGCAGTTTTAAGTTAAAAGAAAAATCCCGCCATGCCGAAACTGACAGCATAGTTATAACCTGCAAACATCGAGCAGGTGGGTGCCAGCCCAACGGTTTTTGCGCTTCCAACGTCCCGAATATATCGGGGAGGCCTGCAGGTCCCGCCGCCGGAGCGAAGCTCCCTATAAATAAGTGTAGGGTTATATTGGCTGTCAGATACACGAACAGGGCAGGATAGTAATATCAGTCAGCATCTACATCATACAGATCCTGAAGCTCTGCAATAAATGCATCAGCGATCATATTGTACTCATTATCGTCTTCAATCTCTTCGTAGTAGAATTCGCCGTTATCTTCAACTTCCTTTAATATAACGAGAGTACCGTCGTCATCAGGTAGTGGTTCGCCGTTTTCATCACATGGAGTAAGAGCGGCATAGCGTGACCCGTTGTCCTCCATAGTGGATAAAACCTCAAAGGTATATTCATTGCCTTCATCGTCAGACAATGATATCAAATCCGGAATATATTCTTCCTGCATATTAAGTGTCTCCTTTAATCTGTTTTATATACTTATTTTACAATGAAAACACTCTCAAGTCAACTGTATTTTATACCTTCAAAAAATATTTCCGAAATGCTTGAAAACCTATACAAAAAATGATACAATAATAGCGTATTTTTATTGCGCTTCAGCGATTTTAAGCAGTTTTTCAGCAGATGTATTATGAGGTCTGTTAAAGCGGTTGAGATGATAAAGCTCTTCGCTGTCACCGGTTAATATGTTTACCCTTTCCCAGCAACAAAATACAGCTTTTATACCGATTTTTTTGATTATAGGCAGAGCTTCCTTACTTATCTTGCCGAAAGGATAGGCAAATGCGGTTGGCACGGTTATTCTGTTTTCTTTGCATCGCGTTTGAACATTATTTAGATCCTCATAAAGCATTTTTTCATATGCAGCATCGCTTTCGTTGCTTTTCTTTTGTATTCCGTAACGGGATGTATTTGCGTGAAGATCGTAGGTATGGTTTTGAATTTCAATTCCGTATTGCTGCATTTCGTATAACTCATTCCATGTCATATGTGCGTAGTTTACGTTGTGGTCGGAGATGGTGGAATACAGATCGGTATATTTTCCGATGATGTTTACTACAGCAGTCATTTCATACTTACACAAAATGGGATAAGCATATTTGTAAACACTTTCATATCCGTCATCAAAGGTTATCATTATCGGCTTTTCAGGTAACACCTTGCCTTCTTGGCAATAGCTTATAAGATCGTTGACGGTAACGGTAATATATCCGTTTTCCTTTATATATTTGAGATCAGCCTCAAATTCTTCGGGTGAGATAGTGTATTTATTTAACTTACTTTCAGTTTCGGAGAGATGATGGTACATAAGTATCGGCAGCCGAACATTACCTTCAAGCGCATATGAGGTGCTTGGTATACAAAAGGAAAATATCGAGAACACTACTGCGCATATAATAAAAACGGCAATCGGGAGTCGAAGCTGTTTCAGGTCGATATACATAGAATTTCATCACCGTTTTAATATATGATTAGGATTGGTTATTTATGAGTATTAAGAGATGGATCGTAGCCGCGGCCGATAAGTCGTCCGCAAGAGCTTTGAGTGAAGAGTGCGGAATAGATATTTTCAGTGCACTTTTGCTTTGCTCACGCGGAATTACCGATGCTGTTGATGCTGAAGAATTCATTTCCAATGATGTTGTTTTGTGTGATCCCTATGAGTTTCGTGATATGGAGCTTGCGGTAAAAAGAATACATGCAGCAATAGAAAACGGTGAGAAAATAGCCGTTTTCGGCGACTATGATGCAGACGGTATAACTTCTACCGCTTTGCTCGTAAAATGCCTTAAAGGGCTTTCGGCGGATGTAATATACCGTGTTCCCACAAGAGATGAGGGATACGGGATATGTGTTGACGCAATAGATGAGCTAATAAAAAAAGAGATATCTCTTATAATCACCGTTGACAACGGTATCACCGCACACGAAGCGATAAGCTATGCAAACGAAAAGAAAATAGATGTTATCGTTACCGACCATCATCTTCCGTCGGATACGCTGCCAAATGCATATGCGCTAGTTGATCCTCACCGAAGTGACTGTATGTCGGAGTTCAAGTCGTATGCTGGTGTCGGTGTATGTTTTATGCTTTGCTCTTGTTTGACTGGCATCTGCCCTGAGGAACTGCTTTATGAATACGGCGACCTTGTAACTATTGGTACTGTTGCCGATGTTATGCCGCTGTTGCATGATAACCGAATGATAGTAAAAAGCGGTGTAAGACTTGTTGAAAAAACCGATAATCTCGGCTTGCAGGCTCTTATTGCCGCTGCCGGTATTCGAGATAAAAAGATTACTGCAACTGATGTTGCATTTATGATAGCGCCCCGTATCAATGCGAGCGGCAGAATGGGAGACCCTGCACTCGCTGTTGAGCTGTTGCTTTGTGAAGATGAGCAAAGAGCGCAGGAAATAGCAGCCGAACTGAATAGCTATAATGTCCGCCGCCAAGAATGCGAGCAGGAAATTTTAAAGCAGGCTGTCGAATTCATCGAGAGCCGTCCGGATGTTGCATTTGCCCCTGTCATATGTGTTTGGGGAAAAGAGTGGCATCACGGTGTTATCGGCATTATCGCTTCACGGCTTTCAAAAATATATTCGAAGCCGTGCGTTGTATTTTCGCTTGATGGCGATGAAGCCGTCGGCAGCGCAAGAAGCTATGATGCTGTTTCAATTCACAGCATACTCAGCAACACCAAAGGACTTACCCGTTTTGGGGGTCACACCACTGCTGCGGGACTTGCCTGCAAAGCACAGGATATTGAATCAGTCGCAAGGAATATCTGTGATTCATGTATTGAGCTTTATCCGCTGCTTCCTTTTAACGAGGTGCATATCAGTTGCAAGCTCAATCCGTCGGTTTTAAGTATTGCCAATGTATATTCGCAGCGTACTTTAGAGCCATTCGGAAGCGGTAATGAAACACCGCTTTACGGACTTTATTCGATGAAGATAATTGATATCGTCCCCGTTGGAGGCGGCAAGCATTTACGAGTGGTTTTGGGCAGAGATAGTGCCACAGTCGTCGCTATGCGGTTTGGATGTACTGCTGAGCAGTTCGGATACTGTGTCGGTGATACCGTTGATGTTGCGGTGACGCTTGATATAAATAACTATAGAGGCGAAGAAAATCTTTCCTGTGTCATCCGTGAAATGCGTTGCAGCGCATTTGAAGAACGGCTCTTTGCTGATATAAGAATGTACGAAAATTATCGTTTCTTTAATGCCTTGCCGGATGTTGCACCGCCTACCCGTGAAGAAGTAGGTCTTGTCTACCGCAAAATATGGCAGATGGGGAAGCTGGTAGCTGATTATGACGGTATACTTGCAAGATTTAAAGCAAAAAATTTTGTTAAATTGCAGCTCATACTTGATATACTTTGCGAGCTTTCGCTCGTCAGTATTGAATTTGATGGTAAATTCCACATCACCTGCAATAAAAATGCAGTTAAAAACGATCTTGAAAATTCAGCGCTTTTCAGAGCGTTGAATAAGCAATAAAGGGGTTATTCAATGGCTTACAGAGAGTACAGCTTTGCCGATATTGAAAAAGCGATAGCGGCGCAGAACAAGAAGTACAATTTAGAGCAGATCAAAAAAGCGTACGATTTCGGCGAAAAGGCTCACGAAGGGCAGATGCGTAAATCAGGTGAGAGATATTTCAATCATCCGACCGCAGTTTCAATAATTATTATTGACCTCGGTCTTGATACCGAATCGGTCGTTGCAGCACTGTTACACGATGTAGTGGAGGATACACCTGTTACCTCTGAAGAACTGAAAAATGAATTCGGTGCAGGCGTTGCCGGTCTTGTTGAAGCACTTACCAAACTGAAAAAAATACCGTATGTCACCCGTGAAGAGGCGCAGGCAGAGAATATCAGAAAGATGTTTCTCGCAATGGCTGATGATATCCGTGTTATTATTATCAAGCTTGCAGACCGTCTTCATAATATGCGTACTATCGGCGGTCATGCAGAGCAGAAGCGCCGTGAGATTTCAAGAGAAACACTTGAAATTTATGCGCCGATAGCGCACCGTCTCGGTATTCGTGCTATAAAAGAGGAGCTTGAGGATCTTGCTATCCGTTGCCTTGACCCTGTGGCGTACAAGAGCATAGAGGAGTCATTGGATGAAAAGAGTAAAGATCGTGATCCGTTTATCCAGAAGATAATTTCAAGAGTAAGCGAGCGTCTTGAGGATGCAGTGCCGGATATTCATATTGACGGTCGTGTTAAGTCTATCCACGGCATCTACCGTAAGATGTATATGCAGGGAAGGGCATTTGAGGAAATATACGATATTTACGCTATACGTATCATCACCGATACAGTTGTCAACTGCTATAATATTCTTGGCTTTATTCACGATATGTTCAGACCTATTCCCAACAGATTTAAGGATTATATCTCCACGCCAAAACCGAATATGTATCAGTCGCTTCATACAACAGTTATCGGCAGAGAGGGAATACCGTTTGAGGTACAAATAAGAACATGGGAAATGCATCGTACTGCTGAATACGGTATCGCAGCGCATTGGAAATATAAAGAGGGCATAAGCAAGAGCGACAGTAAGATGGATGAAAGTCTTACTTGGGTGCGCAATATGCTGGATAATCAGCGGGAAAGTGAAAATCCCGAAGAGCTAGTTGCCACTATTAAAAACGATCTGAGCAATGATGAGATATATGCAGTTACTCCGAAAGGGGATATTATTGCTTTGCCGCAGGGGTCATGCGTCATCGACTTCGCTTATGCTATACATACAGCAGTCGGTCACAAAACTGTCGGTGCAAAGGCAGACGGCAGAATAGTACCGATTGATTATAAGATAAAAACCGGTGAGATAGTTGAGATACTTACTACCTCGCAGCCTCATGGTCCGAGCCGTGATTGGTTGAAGATAGTCCGCACAAGCGAAGCAAGAAACAAGATCCGCAGTTGGTTTAAAAAGGAACGCCGCCCAGAAAATATTGAGGAGGGTAAGGCTGAGGTCGAGCGTGAGTTCAAGCGCAATTATATCAATCTTACCGGTAAGGAATTTGATGAAATGATCGAAAGACTTGCCGATCGTCAGCATTGTGCTACTGTAGATGATTTTTATGCTGCTGTTGGCTACGGTGGTATTGTTATATCCCGTCTTATGCCTCGCATCAAGGATGAATATAAGGCATCTCGTGAGACTGATGATAAAAAGATAGAGGACTATATCACCGATATAAGTAAGGATAGCAAGGGCGGTATAGAGGTCGATGGTACTGATAACTGCCTTATCAAGCTTTCAAAATGCTGTAATCCTCTGCCGGGGGATCCGATCATCGGTTTTGTCACAAGAGGGCACGGAATTTCTGTTCACAAAAGAGATTGTCCCAATGTGCCTAAAAATATAGCACAAGCTGCAGAGCCTGAACGATGGGTAGCAGTCACATGGACGGGTAAGGCGCATGAATTCTTTAAATCTACACTTAAAATACACGCACTCGACCGTCCGCAGATCCTGGCAGACATCACAGTTGCAATTGCAAATCTTCACATTGCACTGCATTCTGTTAATGCAAGAGAGGTTAAAGGTGGAAATTGTGAAATAAGCATGACTATTTCAATTGAAAGTCTTGAGCATCTTAAAAATATCGTTGCAAAGCTGTCTAAAATCAATGGAGTTTATTCAATAGAACGAAGCGGCATGTAAAAAAATTTTCCCTTGTATCCCCGCTGTAGCAAGAGTACTTAGGAGTACACTATTGCAGATTTTCAAGATAATAATTATGCCGCTTTGTACCATTGCGGGCGGCATGACGATTTACTATTATCTCAATATACGACGATTGCTGAAGGAGAATAGTGATCCTTACTGAAAATTCAATATAAAAAGCTTGATTTTCATCATTGTGAACAAATCAAGCTTTTTAATTGCCTTTTTTCGTAAATACCGATATTACTGTTTTAAAGAGTATTTTTATCTCAAACCAAAGACTGCGGTGGCGTATATAATACAGCTCCATCTTCTGACGCTTTCCGGTCGAATATGTAACATTATTGCGTGCATATGCCTGCCAATAGCCTGTAAGACCCGGCTTAACGCTTAAGAATTCAGCAGCATCCTTGCCGTAAAAATTCAATTCGTCAAACACTATCGGACGCGGACCGGTTATACTAAGATCTCCTTTAATGATATTAATCAATTGAGGAAGTTCGTCCATACTGGTTCTACGCAAAAATGCTCCGACTTTTGTTACACGCGGATCATCATGAAGCTTGAATTCCTTTTTCAGTATACCCAGCTGTTCATCCGTCAATTCATTATCAGAGTTTTGGCGCATACTCCTGAATTTATAAATATAAATCCGTTTCCCGTTTTTGCCAAGCCTTTCGTGGCGATAAAACACCTTCCCGCCGTCTGAAAGCTTAACTATCAGCATCAAAATTAAAAACAAAGGTGAAAGA
>JAFPAK010000345.1 GCA_017390825.1 Clostridia bacterium | reverse complement strand
GCACGCTCACGCATAGCCTTTTCAACCTTAAAGTGACGCGGCAGACGAAGCATACTTGTAAACGGAGTGCATTTAAACTCTTTTTGATTATGCAGACCTACCATTACATTACGAACTACTGTCATGTTATTGAACAAACGGATATTCTGGAATGTTCTTGCAATACCTTTATGATTGATTGTCTCCTGACCCTTGCCGAGAAGTTCCTCACCGTCAAGATAAAATGTGCCGCTTGTCGGACGGTAAACGCCGGTGATAAGATTGAACACGGTAGTTTTACCGGCACCGTTAGGCCCTACAAGACCGTAAAGCTGATTTTTCTTAATAGTTAGATTAACATTTTGAACAGCCTTAAGTCCGCCGAAGGTTATACCTAGGTCTTTGGTTTGGAGTACGATATCTGACATTATTTATCTTCCTCCTCACTGTACATATCTGCATTGTCGGCACTCTTTTTGGGAGTAACGCCGGTTGAGAGCATCTCATCCATTTTTATCTTGGTAGGTACTCGGTCCCAATTGGCCTCGTCATCCCGATCTTTAGACGGATCGGATTTCTTGCTACGCATGATCTTTGCAATAAGATTTTTGAAATTGTATTGTTCTCTGAAGCTCTTAAGACCCGGAGCGTTATTATATATAACGATCACTATGAGGATAAGAGCATAGAAAAGATCCTGAAGAACTGCGAGATTACCGGTAAGAACCGTTTGCAGCTTAACATCAAGGAAGGTGATAAGAGTAGCAGCGATAATAGAGCCATTGATGCTTCCCATTCCGCCGAGAACAACCATTACAAGTATCTCGATTGAATAGTTGTAGCTGAATTTTGAACTTTGTACTGTATAGTTGCTGTAGCTATAAAGCACACCTGCAATACCTGCAAAGAATGATGAAATAGTAAATACCATCAATTTATATTTGGTTACATTTATGCCGGTTGCTTTTGCGGCAATCTCATTATCACGGATAGAGGTGATAGCTCTGCCGTGCTTTGAACGGATAAGGTTCTGAATAACTGCAAGACACAAAAGCACCATCACCAAAGCAATAATGAATAAAACATCCTTATTAAATCGGGGTGTTTCAAGTCCTAATGAGCCGCCGAAAGATTCATCACTTGAATTCATAAACAGCGAACGTACGATCTCACCGAAAGCAAGCGTTACGATAGCAAGATAGTCGCCACGCAGACGAAGCGCCGGAAGGCCGATGATAACACCGCAGATAGCTGCAACCACACCGCCGGTAACCACAGATACGATAAGCGCCAAATATTCGTTTCCGAAAATCGGTTCGAGAATTGATGCCACTTTACCGCCGAAGTATGCGCCGACGCACATAAATCCTGCGTGACCGAGCGAAAGCTCGCCCAAGAATCCTACTACAACGCTCAATGATACCGCAAGCATTACGGAAATAGCTATTTTCTCAATAAGAATAATTGAGGATGAGCTTAAAGAGCCGGTAACTGACATAATGCCCAGAATAACCGTAAATATTGCAATTACAATATAGTTTATATAGTGTTTCCACTTGATCTTTGATAATTTGCCGGCCATTATACCTTCTCCCTTCTCTTTTTGCCTAAAATGCCCGAAGGTCTTATAAGAAGTATTGCGATAAGGATCAAAAATTCTATTGCATCTGTGTAGGGAGCGATCGCAGGAATTTTAAAGGAAACAGATTCTACGACACCCATTAAAATGCCGCCTAACATTGCACCCGGAATTGAACCGATACCGCCGATGACCGCTGCGGTGAATGCCTTGATGCCGGGCATCGCACCGAGAGTGTTGGTAAGGCTGGGGGACTTCATAAGCATGAAAAATCCTGCAAATGCAGCAAGTGCCGAGCCAATCGCAAAGGTGATTGTTATAATTCTGTTAACATTGATGCCCATAAGCTGTGCTGCGCCCTTATCTTCTGATACAGCGATCATAGCACGGCCGATTTTTGTGTATTTAACAAATGTACTCAAAACTAACATAATAGCGAATGAGGAAACAAGCGTAATTACAACATAAACAGGAATTTTAAGTCCGCCGAATTCCACATTGCCAAGGTCTGCTATCATAACCATTTTAGGTGAAGAACCGAATATGATTTGCGCAAGGCTTTGCAAAAGATAGCTCATACCGATAGCAGTAATAAGTACTGCAAGGGGAGAGGCACCGCGTAGCGGCTTGTATGCAAGTTTTTCAATAGTGACACCCAAAATAACGCAGAAAATGATGGCAGCCAGAAGACCAAGTATCGGATTACCTGCTGCAGTCATAACTACAAATATAGTATAGCCGCCTACCATAATGATGTCGCCATGGGCGAAGTTAAGCATCTTAGCAATACCATATACCATTGTATAGCCGAGGGCTATCATAGCATATGTACCGCCGGAGCTTAAACCGTTGATTAAAGTTTCAATAATCTCCATAAATTTTTCCTATATCTAAAATCGACTTTGCCGGCGAAGATTTTCTGCGCCGGCAAAGATCAGTTTAATTCAATTCAGCTAATTATTTACTAGCTTCCTTCATTACATATTTAACAGCGTCTTTTGATACATAACCGTTGTCTTCCCAAGTGATGTCAGTACCGGTTACACCTGAATATGTAAAGTCGCCTGTGAACTCTGCTTTAAGGATATCGCAAAGATCTGAAGCAGAAATTGTAACGTCGATTTCCTTGCCGCCTTCAATAGCTGATTTCATTGCATTGTAGATAGCATATACACAGTCATAAGCTGATGCGCCAAACTGATTGAGAGTATCTACGCCGAATTTCTCTTTATACTTAGTGATGAATTCGCCTGCATCACCGTCGGTTGCGTTTGAGTTAAAGTGTGAAAGCATTGAAACTTCCTGCGGAATAGTAGAAAGATCAAGCTGACCTGCAAGACCATCAAAACCGTCACAACCGTAGTAGATAGCATCAGCAGCGATAGTAGCCTTAGCCTGTGTCATAAATACAGAAGCAGGCTGATAGTAGATAGGCATAAAGATAAATGAGCAATCCTTAAGTGAACTGATCTGTGCAGAGAAGTCTGTTGTGTTAGCATCTGTAAATACTGTTTCAACTACCTCGATCGAAGAATTAAGGTTTTCCTTAAACTTTTTGTAGATACCGTTTGAATACGGATCGTCTGATTTGTAGAATACACCGATCTTAGTAAGACCTAATGTATTTACATATCCTGCAGCCGCAGCACCCTGGTTGCTGTCAGCAAAGCACATCTGAAAACCGTTGTCATTCTTCGGAATATCATCGCCTGAAGCTGAAGGAGTGATGAAGAATACGTTGTCTTCAACTGAAAGGTTTGAAAATTCAAGACCGGGAGCTGTTGTAACAGTACCGAGTGAAACCTGCATGCCCTGCTCAAGCATTGAAGAATAGTTTGTTGCAACCTTTGTTGCATCATGGGTGTCATCGGTAGCGATGAGCTTAAATTTAACACCATTGAGACCGCCAGCTTCGTTGATCTCGTCAACAGCCATCTGTGCGGAATTCTGTACAGCAACACCGTAAACTGCTGCACCGCCGGTAAGCGGACCTGAAACGCCGATTACAAACTCTGTGTTGTTTGCTGTGTAGTTTTTCTCACCGCATCCTGCAAGGCAACCGAGTGCCATGAGCACGGAAAGAACAAGTGCCATGATTTTTAGTGATTTTTTCATTACTGTTTCCTCCGAATTCTTTTAGTTAGTTATTTAAAACAACTATAGAATAAATATACCGCTTTTGCAGCGATTTGTCAATAAAAAATACAAAAAACACGCTGTTTTCGTTAATGAATCATTAAAATTACATTAAATAAAGCAATATAAGAATATCAATATATAATTTATATTGACAAAAAATATTATCTGATTTATAATATTTTTCGGTTTTAATTTATCTGCGTAGTTCAGCAGGATAGAGCGTTCGCCTCCTAGGTCTTGCTCCATCCGCGTGATAACCGGGGGAACGTACGAAAACGCAAGAAAAACGCCGATTTTGCGACTTTGCTTTGGCACTTACGGAGATTTGGTACCCTATTCGGTACCCTGCGACCGCTTTTCGGTCAAATGTAAGCCAGAGGCCATAAAAGGCCATTTTACCTTAATTTCATAATATGCCCCCTTAGTTAAATGGATATAATAAATCCCTCCTAAGTGGGTGTTTTAACGCTCGCCTTTGCAAAAGGGCAAATGGTAATCTGTTTGAATTGTATCGTATATGCGCTTGTAGCTCAGCAGGATAGAGCGTCCGCCTCCTAAGCGGAAGGTCGGGGATTCGAATTCCTTCAAGCGCGCCAAAAAGTACCGAAAACACTACGTTTTCGGTACTTTCACTTTTCTTTGCTCGCTCATTTCTTGAGTGAGCTTTCTTGTTTTGGGGACACCAAAATAAGTTCGTACTCCTACCAT
>JAFPAK010000344.1 GCA_017390825.1 Clostridia bacterium | reverse complement strand
GTCGCTGCCGGTAAGGGGCTTATATCAGCTGGAACTAACGAAGACAGAATATCTGCATTAACTGATGTTGCTATTTCGCTTGGAGACATATTTGGTGTACCGGCAAACAATATAAAGCGTGAGCTTACAGCGGTTTATAATACTGTAACAAGTCCGTTTATAAAAGGCACAACCGGCGCAGGAATATCAAGATCAGTTTCGGCGGGCTTGAACGAATCATTTTTAGGCGTATTCGGTGTTGGCGAAAAAGCAACTAGTAAAAACGATTATAAGAATCTGTATAAAGCTATCCGCGACGGTGATAAAACAGCGCAGTTGAGTATTGAAAATATACTTTTAAAAGCTGGAAAAGATATTGATAGCGGTCTTGCAACGGCTCTTAAAGAGAATGACAAACGCATATCACAAGCAGCGCAAGCAGACATAGACGGAGATAGTATCACATACGATGCGATCACTACAGAACTGTTGCTCGAAGGATTTGATGCGAATGTCATTGCAAGCGCTATCAGTTCGGCTCGGTCGGATATAGAAAATCCGGTGCTAAATGAGAAAGAGAAAACCGAAATAGCACAGCGCAAGTCAAATTATGCGGCAGAGTATATGAATAACTACAACAGCGAATACGAAACAATGCTCGATGATTTTGATCTTCAGAGTGATGTAGTTACCAATATTCACAAATACGCAAAAGCAAAAGCAGAATACGAAATATTGGGCAAGAAGATGAGTAATACATATGCTAATGCAAAGGCATACGAAGACGCCGGATTTGATATTGTTGAATACTTCACAGCAAAGGCGCTCATTTCTTCAAAGAATACGTCAGCTGATTCGGATAACAACGGTACTCTTACAAAAGAAGAAAAGGAGCAAGCAATCCTTGAAAGTGAGCTTAAGAACAAGGATTTCTATTATGCGTGGGAGTTTTGGCAAGGAAAGAAACAGTTTACTCAATTAGAAACGATTGAGGAAAAGATAAAGTTCGTAAAAAGTACAATTAAGAAAGGATGATTTTATGTCAGTAAGAACAATCGAATACACCATTGATTCGGGCGGTAGGGTAACACCTTCCGCCCCTTTGTATGGCGGCATTCAAGGAGAACACAATGCAACGAGCGTTGTATTTGATGTGTCGGCGATTTTGCAATCAAATGCATATTATCGTGTTGAATGGATAGACGGTGCAGGAGAATTCGGCACATCGGAACATTTGACGGCGCAGAACGGCAAAATAACATATACTCTTACCGGAGAGGTAACAAGCGGCGGTATTAAAATTACGCTGACGCTGATACAGGCTATCGTTAATGAAAACGATGTTGAGCAGGTGATATTATCTGTGCCGGTGCTTATATTTCTTACCGCTGCCGGAGTTGATGAAAACACAGTTGCAGAATATAAGCGCGGTCTTTCAGGACTTGCGCTTCATGCTGAAAAAATGGCATCTCAATCTGAAACGGCGGCTCAAAGAGCGGAAGATGCAGCTGACAAAGCCGAAGAGGAAGTTGAAAATCACAATACAAACACATCTGCACATCAGGATATCAGGAAAGCTTTAAGCGAGCATAAAACTGATACTTCATCGCATCGGGATATAAGAGATGCGATCGACACAATTAATAATACTGCTATTCCGAATGT
>JAFPAK010000343.1 GCA_017390825.1 Clostridia bacterium | reverse complement strand
GCACGTGCAGCAATTGAGTTTTTAAAGTCACCGCTTTATAACAACAAGAAAAAAGAAACTCCTGATATCTATTTTGCAGGCAATTCGATCAGCCCTGCTGCATTATCAGAGCTTCTTGAGATATGCGAAGGCAGAGATGTTTCTGTTAATGTAATTTCAAAGTCAGGTACAACAACTGAGCCCGCTATTGCATTCAGAGTATTCAGAAACTATCTTGAAAAGAAATACGGTCATGATGAAGCGGTTAAGCGTATTTATTGTACAACTGACAAAGCAAAAGGCACACTTAAAGCACTTGCTGATGCCGAAGGCTACGAGTCATTTGTTGTTCCTGATGATGTCGGCGGAAGATTTTCCGTGCTTACTGCAGTAGGCCTTTTGCCAATTGCAGTTGCCGGATGTGATATTGATGCGCTTATGCAGGGTGCCGCGGCAGCACGCGAAGCATATTCATCACCGTCACTTTTTGAAAATGATTGTTATAAGTATGCTGCTACTCGTCAAATCCTTCAGAGAAAAGGCAAGCAGATTGAAATGCTCGTTTCATATGAGCCTCGTTTCACAATGATGAACGAATGGTATAAGCAGCTGTTTGGTGAGAGTGAAGGCAAAGATAACAAAGGAATCTTCCCGTCAAGCGCTATTTTCTCAACTGATCTTCATTCACTTGGTCAGTATATTCAGCAAGGTCAGCGTTTCTTATTTGAAACAGTTGTTCATATCAATGACACAACTAATGATGTTATTATTGAAAAAGAAGAAAATGACGGAGACGGACTCAACTTTCTTGCAGGTAAGCCTATGTCATTTGTAAATCAGAAAGCTTTTGAGGGCGTTATTCTTGCTCATACAGACGGCGGTGTTCCTAATCTAATTATTGATATGCCTGCCGCAAATGAATTTGAACTTGGTTGGCTTATCTACTTCTTTGAAAAAGCTTGTGCTATTTCCGGCTATATGATGGCTGTTAATCCGTTCGATCAACCGGGTGTTGAAAGCTACAAGAAGAATATGTTTGCTCTCCTCGGCAAGCCGGGCTATGAAGCAGACAAAGCTGCTCTTGAAGCACGTATTAAGTAATTTAAGCTAATCCCGTGTCTCACACGGTATTAAATATATGAATATGGAGTGATATTATGATTTCTCTTATTATTGGTAAAAAAGGTTCAGGAAAAACGAAGCACCTTATCGAAACTGTAAACGAAACAGCAAAAGCATCAAAAGGCAATGTTGTTTGTGTTGAAAAAGGCGATGTTCTCCGTTTTGATATATCTTCATCGGTTCGTTTAATTAACACAGAGGAGTATGGTGTCAATGATGTTGATACATACTATGGATTCTTAAGCGGCATCTGTGCAGGTAATTACGATGTTACAGATATTTTCTGTGACGCAACTCTTAAGATCACAGGCAGAGATTACGATATCGTTGTTGATTTCCTTGAGAGAGTTTCTGCACTTGCAGAAGAGTCGAATGTTCGTTTCACATTCACACTTTCATGTGATGAATCAGAACTTCCGGACAGACTTTTTATGTTTGCAGGCAAGATCTGACCTTAATTATGTAAAGTCAAGAACAGCCTCAAGATATATTTGAGGCTGTTCCGATTTTAAATGTTTTTTAAAAAAACACTTGACTTATTTGCGTTGATATGGTATTATTATTTTGTTGCAGAAATGCAGGTGTAGTTTAATGGTAGAGCTCCAGCCTTCCAAGCTGGTAACGTGGGTTCGATTCCCATCACCTGCTCCAAAAAGACTTGTTATTTATTGACAAGTCTTTTTCTTTTATAATAACAACAGGGAAGAGGGTATCACTTTTTTACATCACTCAGAGGATTTGCTTTTGAAGCTTCTTCGAGCTGTGTTGTGGATAAATGAGTATATATCTGCGTTGTACCGAGGTTTTCGTGTCCTAAAATTTCCTGCAATACACGCACATCAACATTGCCGTGCTGATACATAAGTGTCGCTGCGGTGTGACGTAATTTATGGGTTGAAAATCCCATGCCATCAAGCCCTGATTTTTTAAGACAATCTGTTACGACTTGTTCAACCATTCGTCTGCTTATTCTTGTACCGTTACGACTTATAAACAAAGCATTTTTGTCCTTAGTGGTAAGCGAAAGGCGATCTTTTAGATAATCTTTTAAAGCACTAACGCACGCATCATTCAAATAAACAAGTCGTTCTTTGTTGCCTTTACCGATTACTCTGAATACTGAATTTTCAAAGTCCAGATGATTTATGTTAATTGCGCATAATTCTGAAAGACGCAAACCGCAATTCAAAAATATGGTAATAATTGCATAGTTTCTTGATGCATATGGGCCATCAATGGATTTCAGAAGTTTTTTGCTTTGATCAAGCGTTAAATGCTTTGGAAGTGTTTTAGCCGGTTTAGGAGATTCAAGATCATCGATTGGGTTGATATCAAGATATTTAGCTCGAACAGTTAAATATTTAAAATATGATCGTAATGTAGATACTTTACGAGCTCTGGTTTTATTGTTATTAGAGCGTTCGTTTTTACAGTAAAGCAAAAACTCGTAAGCATCCATAAGTGTAATTTTTTTAACAAGAGAAATATCTACATCGGAAATATCAATTTCATCAATAGAAATATTTTTATCAACAAGATTATATTTATGTTTGATAAACCTGAAAAACAAACGAATGTCACGATAGTAAGCATCAGTAGTCCGTTGCGATTTACCTCTAACAGTTTCCATGTAAACCAAATATTCATATATAATAGGCGGTGTTTCAGCAAAGCATGAATTCATAAAAATACTCCCCAAATCTATTTTTTCTAAAATGCACTTCCCTCAATTGCGTTAAATATTTATTTAGCGCAATTGAGTATATTTTAATTATATATCACCCTGATTTTATTGTCAAGTGAATTTTATTGAAATTTGCAGTCTATTGTGATATTATTTATTTATAATAATCGTTTGAGGTTAATGTTTTATGACTAAACGTTTGGAAAAATGGGACATTTTAAAGTTTATACTTATATTCCTTGTGGTGCTAGGTCATTTTATTGATGCTTCAAAACCGGTGCTCAATGAATATGATAAATTTAAAATGGCTTTCTTTTTCATCTATTCTTTTCATATGCCGTTGTTTATTTTTGTTTCAGGCTTGTTCAGCAAAAAAACCATTAATGAAAAACGCTATGATAAGATGTTCTCTTACTTTCTAATTTATTTTTGGACGAAAGTAATCATTATGTTTGCAAGGTGTATTTCAACCGGAAAACTTACTTTCTCTCTGTTTAACGAAATGGGACTACCTTGGTATGCTTTAGTAATTTTTATTTATTGCATCCTAACTGTATTTTTAAAGAGATTTTCTAAAGCATATGTGATGATATTCTTGCTGGTACTTGGATGCCTTGCAGGGCTTGATTCAAATATCAGTGATTTTCTGGCTATTGCAAGATGTATTGTCTTCTTCCCTTTCTTCTATTTAGGCTATTGTTTAGATATTACTAAGTTAACTGAATTTTTGAATAAGCCTATTGTAAGAGTTATCTCCGCAATTGTGATAATAGGTTTTGTTATAGGTATTTTCTGCCATATTGATGAAATATATCAATTAAGAGTACTGTTTACTGCGAGAAACCCTTATTCTAAGCTTGGTGAATGGTCAAAATATGGGATTTTGCTTCGTGTTCTTTGTTACTTATTAGCTACGGTAGTCGGCGTTGCTGTGATGTCTGTTACTCCATCTAAAATAGGCAATGGAAATATATTTTCAAGACTTGGAAGCAGAACGCTGCAGGTGTATATGCTTCATTATATCTTTGTTTACGTTATGTTTACAGGCATTGGTTTGGATAAAAAAATCATTGCATTTTTCCCTGATTACCCTGAAATTATTATATTAATACTATCACTTGCTGTCACATTATTTTGCTCGTTAAAAATTTTTGAAAAGCCAATAAACGCACTTATATATCCAAAACCTTCAAAGTAAATCAGTAAAAGCCGAGTATTTTACTCGGCTTTTTAATATATTGTTAAACACTT
>JAFPAK010000342.1 GCA_017390825.1 Clostridia bacterium | reverse complement strand
GACGCAGATACGATTAATAAAATGATAGGAGAAGATCCAGTAGACCTTATAATCGGTGGGCCACCTTGTCAATCATTTAGCACCGTTGGGCAACGTGTGTATGATGAAAAAGCAATGATGTACGAAGAATATTTGCGTATTCTGAGTATTGTCCGTCCAAAGATGTTCCTTTTTGAAAATGTCAAAGGTATTCTGTCAATGAGGGAAACTTTCTATAAAACCGATGAAGACGGAAATATACTGTATACAACAACTAAGAACAAAGAGACAGGGAGAGAACGCAAAAAACCGATTGTAGACCATTACGGTAGGCATGTAATGGACATCATTCAGGAAAAGTTTGCTAATATAACCGAAGACTTTGGATATAATATAGTAAAAGAAACTTTAAATGCTGTTGATTTCGGAGTTCCAGAAAATAGAGAGCGTGTTTTTATCGTTGGAATACGAAAAGATCTTAACATACAGTGGAATTTTCCTTCCCCAAAAGGCAATGACAAGTTAACGATCAAGGAGGCTATTTCAGATTTACCTCCTGTGGGTGAAAATGAAAATGTCACTCAATATATTGATCAACCTAAAAACATATATCAAAAATTAATGAGACATGGCTCTCACAACATTACTCACCATTATTGCGGTGAGTACGGTGAAAAGATCCGAACAGTTATCGAAAACGTAAAACAAGGACAAGGAAAAAACGATTTCAACAAACTTATTGAAGAAGGGCTTGTTGATGAAAAATATAAACTAACATCGGGCTACGCAAATACTTATGGAAGACTGATTGAAGATCAACCTTGTACAACAATTACCAATAATATGAGCACCCCTTCTGGGCTTAGATGCATTCACTACGAGCAAAATCGTGCACTTACGCCTCGTGAAGGCGCTCGCATACAGTCTTTCCCCGATTGGTTTCAATTTGTTGGAGATAAAGCTAATGTTACAACTCAGATTGGAAATGCAGTTCCTCCTTTGTTAGCCATTGTCTTGGCTAAACAAATCGATTCTGCTTTGAAAGGATGATTCATATGGAAAATAGGCTTAGAAAAACCGAGCTCAGCATAGATAGAAACGCAATAAAAGCACGTAACACTAACGATGCCATTTTCTTTAATTTTTCATATTCAGCGTTGAAGTTACTCGGAAAAAACTTATATAGTAACGCTGCAAATGCAATATCAGAATTGGTGGCTAATGCTATCGATGCTAAGGCTCATGAGGTGTATGTTTATATTGATATGTCAGATAAACAACACTCTATAATAGAAATTATTGACAACGGAACTGGTATGAATTATGCCGATTTGGCCGATAAGTATGTTTGGATCGGGCGAAATAAACGTAATGATAGCGATTTGTCGGATTCTGAAAAGCATACGGTAATGGGCAGAAAAGGAATTGGTAAATTAGCAGCTTTATATTTATCTAACAAGTATTATATCATTACAAAAAAAATAGATGACAGTGAACCTAGCTACTGGAAAGTTGATTTAGACGCATATGATGATTCCGATTATCCCAAGCTTGATAGAGTGCTCGATCCTATTAAACTAACCAATGATAAAATATGGAACAGATTTAAACACGGAACAGCAATTAGACTCCAAAATGTGGATTTAAGAAAAAACGGCGAACGTAAGATCGAAAGTCTTTGCAGGGTTTTTGCGGATTTTTATTTACTTGATTCTTTAAATTCCTCTATTTTTGTTGCTGTAAAAACAAAAATCAATGAAGCAATCCGTTTCGAGCCTGTAAAAAAACAAATAGCTTATAAGAACTTTTTTGCATTATTTGATAATAGCGATTTGCAAATAAGAAAAAAGATGTCCGAAAACATACCCTTTGTATGGGCGTCTCAATATGAGCATATTGCAAATGTTCCAAGGGAAACTAAGGTCTTAAACTCCGAAAAATTCCTCACAAGCGGAAAAGCATTTTTTCAAAAAGAAGACGGTTCCAAAATCGAAAAAGAATATCGACTTACAGGATGGATTGCCATTCACAGTACTATAGAACAAAAGAATGCCGTAGACGAACGATTTATTAGAAATAAAATTTATCAACCAAACAGGCTCAGATTATATGTTAGAAACAAACTTGCTGTCGCAAATTATTACGATATTAGCGAAAGCACACAAGCTATGTCTAACTATATCGAAGGAGAAATATCATTTGATATTTTGGATGATGACGATCTTCCCGATATTGCAACTTCCAGCCGTCAAGATTTTCTCGACGACGAGCGTGTTGAATTATTAATTGATATTGTAGATCCTATTTTAAAAGCACTTTTTAATTTAAGAATTGATATTGGTCAGACAATCCGTGAGGAAAATGAAGAATACACTGACTATTTAATAAAACTTGAAGAGAAAAGGCGAAAAGAAGAAGAAGAAGCACGAGCTAAAGCTGAAACTGAAGCGAAAGCTGCGGAAAAAGCGAAGAAAGAAGCTGAAAAAAAGCAGAAAGAAGCTGAAGATGAAGCAAAACGAGAGAGAAAACGCAGTCAGTATATTCTTAATGTTAGTGATGTTGATAGTAAAAATGTGTTGAATTCTGTGCATAGCATTTATAATATGTCTAACAGGGTTAAAGAAAATCTTGATGAAATTAATAATTTGCCGGAATTAAATGAGATTGGACGCAAGAAATTAGAAAAAGCGGCAACCTCAAATCAAAGAATTTTATCAATGTCGAAACTAATAGCAAAGGCTGGGCGAGTTATTGATAACAACGATGCTGTAAAAGACGTTAATTTAACTACTTTTGTCAATGAGTATGCAAACGACGTGCTTTCTCGCATTTATGAAGACGATATACAGATTGAGTGTACGGGTGATGTTTCATCGGATTATTTTGCGAAAATCAAACCGCTATCGTTCATTATGCTTTTAGATAATTTGATCGGCAACGCAATAAAAGCAAGTGCTAAAAAATTATCTATTATTATAGACGACTCACAGTCTGATGAGTACGTTTTGAAATTTGAAGATAATGGAAACGGTATTAATCCTGCAATAACGGATTTGGAGCATTTGTTTGATTTCGGTGTTACAACCACAAATGGTTCGGGTTTAGGCTTGTATTACGCTCGAAAGCAAATGAATAGTTTAAAAGGAACCATTTCTATTAAAAGGAATGAAAACAAAGGAGCAACCATTATTTTGTGTTGGAAGAAATAAAGGGGATCAGCATGTTAAAAGATTTGACGTATAAAGTAATTGTCATTGATGACGAAGAAGACTTATATGAAGACTATGTAGAATTTATAGAAGAACGGTTAAAAATAGAGGGGTATCTATTAAATCATGAACGTTATGAGGAATTAAGTGATTTAGATGATAATCCTTTAAATGATGTGGATTTATTCTTGGTTGATTTGAAATTTGGCAAAGAAGATAAAGGCCCTGAATTTATTAAAAAAATTAGGGAAAATCATCTTACAGATATATTGTTTTATTCTTCCGACTCTAAGGCCATTCAATCTAATCGAACAAGCGGAGAATACCAAGGGGTTTTCTTTGCAATCAGAGATGAAAACAAAAAAGAAATATTAGAGTTAATCGGACAGTTAATACAAAAGATGATTAAGCGATCAAACACCCCACTGTCATCAAGAGGAATTGTATTAGGATGTGTAGCTGAGCTTGACAACATCATAAAAACGAAAATAGCCTCTATCCTTCTGAAAATTGAACCAGAACAGCGTAAAAGTCTGATGGATAAATGCATTAAACTCTATTATGAATCATATAAAGGTCAATCGAAAAAAATCAATGAATTTTTAGGATGTGACTTTCACAATGGAATGAAAAGCTGGGAGGATGTAAAGTCGGCTTACTCTGATTATGATTTAAATGAGTTGGTAAAAAACGTAAAAATTACAGATTCAAGCAAAAATTTTAATGTCCTTTTGAAAACTTACAAATCCCTTAACGGAAAAGACGAAATATATACCGCTATATCAGGTTTTTCAGAACTTCTTGATGACAGGAATATATTTGCTCATGTTCAAGAGGAGCTTAACGAAGATAATAATTATCAATTTAAACGCTTAAACGGCACTGAGTACTTGGTATTGACCGAAGAAAAGTGCAGAGAATTAAGAGCTGGAATCGTTAATTATTATTTACATATCAATTCTTTGTGATAGGTATGCTATGCAACAGAGAAAACGACGTGAAAAAACAGATGGATTAGGATATTATACATATTGGGATAAAAACCGAGAATGTGGTTGTATATACTGTGGGGATGTTGCTACAACCAGAGAGCATATTCCTTCTAAGACTTTTTTGGTTGAACCTTATCCTGACAATTTGCCTACAATACCGGCTTGCTTCCCTTGTAACAACGGCTTTTCATTTGATGAACAGTATGTTGCTTATTATCTGGAAATATTAAAAAGTAATATTTTTATTGAATATAAATGTGACGAAAAAGTACTAACCACTTTAGAAAAGCTTTCTTCATTAAAACATTTAATAGACTCTCAAATAAAAAAGATTGATGGGAAGATTCACTTTAATTTCGATAGAGATCGTTTTGTTAGAATCATCAACAAGCTTGCGATAGGTCACGCAGGTTATGATTTTGATAATGTGGATTTAGATGGACCTGCCAACACATGGTTCGAATTTGCACCTTTTCTTACGGATGAACAAAGAGAGCAATTTCTCCAGCCACATATAATGGATAAGATCCCTGAAATTTCTTCAAGATTTTCCTGCAACTACTGTGTATTGGAAAATGTTGAAACAGGAGAATCTTTTCTATTGAATGATTGGATTATTGTTCAAGATCAGCGGTATAAATATCATATATACATCAATGAAACTGGTGGAATAACGGTTAAAATGGTTATTCTTGAGATTTTGTATTGTCAAGTAGATTTTAACTAATCCTAAAGCTATGATAACAGGCACGAGAGGTTGACTCCCGTGCCTGTTATCATTTTGTGTTTTTGATTATGAGTTCATCAACGCCGTCGGGGTATTTGCCTTGAGATATTAGTTTATTTCGGTACTCAAGCAGGCATTGAAGGATGATGCGGTGTTCTGCGTCGGTTAGGTGAAGGTAGTATTTTTGTTTTCTCATACGAACACCACGTCTTTACATACAACTTCCATTGCCCGTTCTCGGATGTTATTCATCTTCTGCACCCATTTCATTTGGTCTGTTGCTTTGAGTTGTTCGGTGGTGCCTTCCTTTTGTGCGAATTCAGTAGTGAGGCGGTTGAATAGTTCTTGTGCTTGTTCTTCGATGTCGGCGAGGTGGGAATGGAGCTTGCCGGCAGTGAGCAGGTTATAGTACAGGACTTTGCGGTGGTGTTTCAGGTAGTGTAGGCGGCGTTGTCCCCATACACCGATTGGGCGAGTATCTGTTTCATCTACGATTATGTTCGGTAAGCGGTAGTTGCCTTGTATTGTGTATGTGCCGCCGAGTTGTTCGAATAATGTTTTCATATAACAAAACCTCCTTTGATGCTTTGATTGTACCAAAGGAGGTTTGTTTTTGCGAATGTGCGATTTTGAAAATTGCAGACGGGTATTAGGGTGTCCCTAACGAGTACTGTTTTACGAAAGCTGGAGTATAAACAGTCTGCTCGCTAAGATGATACAGACATTTTCACCCAAACAAAAAATAAGCACAGCGGACAGAGTTTTCATTCTATCTGCTGTGCTTTTGTAATTGATTTTATTCCATTAACAAGTCCTCGAACGGTGTCTCGGTTGAGATAAAAGCATCGTAGGCAAAGTTGGCGCCGAGACGAAATCCCATAATAAAACTATCAAGATTTGATTCGCCATTGACAACACTCCACGCATTTGCGAAGTCTAAAAACCACTTCTTCGGCTCGTCAGTCAGAGCATTTGTGAGCAGTTCTTCCGTCTTTGTAAGGACTTCCATTTCCTTTTGCACCGTCTTGTTTTGCTTCGTACTTCGTGCCTGCGGATCAATATTTCCGTAATAAAATTCTTCTATAAACCGTGCCATAGTCAGCACCTCCTTTTGACTAAAGTTTAGCAAAAGGAGAAACAAACTGCGACTCTACGAATTTCAAAATCGCACATTGATCATTAAACTTATATGTGTTCGTTGAGTTTTTTGCGGATTTGTGATATAATAAACCAAATAAATCTTGGAGGATCAACATGGACTTATTGCCTAAAAGCGGGAACTTAAAAGAGTTAGCAAAAAGCAATGCATTTTACAGAATTATTTTATTTTTGTTCTATAGTGATGCTAAAAACAAATCGAATAAGGAATGGGAAAAGTTTAGTAAGAATTTATTTTATAAGAACCGTTTCTCTTCTGATAGTAATATAATTAGTGAGTTACGTAGCAAAGCAG
>JAFPAK010000341.1 GCA_017390825.1 Clostridia bacterium | reverse complement strand
GCACTGAGAGCTGTTACTACCGATGATTTTATGACGGCGGAATGGACCAGACTGCCGTATGAAGTGCTTGAAAAAGCCAGCAGCCGAATTACGAACGAAATCAAGGGAATCACAAGAGTAGTATATGATATAACTTCCAAACCTCCGGCAACGGTGGAATGGGAATGACTTTATAGATTGGAGAGTTAATTTATGTGTGGAATAGTTGGTTATACAGGTTCTCAAGCAGCAGCTCCTATCCTTTTGGATGGACTAAAAAGGCTGGAATACCGAGGATATGATTCTGCCGGTATTGCTGTACTTAATGATAATCTGATTGCTGTCAGTAAAGTTACAGGAAGAATTGCTAATCTGTGCGAAAGAACGGCTGACGGTAAGAATTGCCCAGGTACCGTCGGCATCGGACATACTCGATGGGCTACTCACGGTGCGCCTACCGATACCAATGCCCATCCGCACATGAGCAATGACGGTAAGTTCGCCGTTGTTCATAACGGCATTATCGAAAACTATATTGCTTTGCGTGAAGAACTGATACAGAAAGGTTATCGTTTTGAAAGCCAGACGGATACGGAAGTAATCGTGCATCTGATTGAGATGTACTATACAGGCGATCTGAAAAAGGCAGTCATTAAAACATCTGCAAGACTGCAAGGCTCTTATGCACTTGGTGTTGTTTGTACTGACGAGCCCGAAAAGGTCTATGTGGCGAGAGAAGCGAGCCCGTTGATACTCGGTGTAGGCGTTGGTGAAAATTATTTTGCCTCCGATGTTACAGCGTTGGTTTCCTATACAAGAAATGCGATATATATGGACGACGGTGAGTTTGCGGAAATCACGCCGGACTCCATAACGGTTTTTAATCCTGCGGGTCAGCCGACCCACAAGAAGATCAGCCGCATCACATGGGATATTCAGTCGGCGGAAAAAGGCGGATATGAGCACTTTATGCTCAAGGAAATCATTGAGCAACCAAGAGCAGTCAAAGCAACCATTGCGCCGAGAATCAAGGATGGAGAGATTATTCTTGATGAAACCGAGCTCACGGCTGACTATCTGGAAAGTATCAACAAAATCGTGATTACTGCTTGCGGTTCAGCGTATTACGCTGGGTGTGCCGGTAAATATGCGATTGAAAAGTTATGCCACATTCCCGTTCAAGTTGAATTAGCAAGCGAACTACGTTACAGTGATCCGCTAATTGATGAACATACTCTGTTAATTGTGCTTTCTCAATCCGGCGAAACTGCTGATACCATAGCGGCGATGAAAGAATGTAAAAATCGCGGTGCCAAAACGCTGGCTGTTGTCAATGTTGTGGGCAGTACGATTGCCAATACGGCAGACCACACGCTTTACACCTGGGCAGGTCCGGAAATCGCCGTGGCCACGACTAAGGGTTATACCACACAGGTTTCGGTTTTATATTTGTTCGCTTTGTATGCGGCTAAAAAGATGAACCGTATTGACGACGAGCTTTACAATACCCTTTTAGCAGCCTTAAAGACATTGCCTAAGAAAATTCAGGAAGCACTGGATATGAATTCGACAATTCCAACCTTGGCAAAAAAGTATCACGGTGCAGATTCAATGTTCTTCATTGGTCGCAATACCGACTATGCCGTAGCACTTGAAGGTGCCCTGAAAATGAAGGAAATATCCTATATCCACGCAGAATCTTATGCAGCGGGCGAATTAAAGCACGGAACGATTGCTTTGATTGAAGAACATCAGCCGGTTATCGCACTGTGTTGCAATGAAGCTATTATGGAAAAGACCATGAGCAATATTGTTGAGGTAAAAGCAAGAGGTGCTGAAGTTC
>JAFPAK010000340.1 GCA_017390825.1 Clostridia bacterium | reverse complement strand
GGAGCAAGCAGCCGCTCTGCCATTTCATCCGGTAGGAATGATAGGTCTTCAAATGATGCAATGACACGGCGGTATGGTGTATTTGAACGCAGTATAAGATGATGTGTTTCGCCTCGGCGCATGATTAGCACATCACCGGGGCTCAACTGGTAGCGAGTTCCTTCAACCATATAATAAGCATCGCCGGATAAAAAGCAATATATTTCATGCCCTGTATGCGAATGCATATGGTGATCGTCCTGATTTGGTATTTTGGAGTATCTTGACCATCCGTGTATCTGCATATACATTGAAACTCACCTCTAATCTGCATTATATCAAAATATGACGATATTTGCAATCAAAATTTGATGTTATTTGCAATTGATAGTAAATAAATTCATAGTATAATGACGGTAAATAGCAATTGGAGGGTTTTATATGGAAATAGGCGCTCAGCTTTATACTGTAAGGGATTTTTGCAAAACCACAGAGGATTTTTCACAAACACTTAAAAAAATCTCAGATATAGGATACAAAAATGTTCAGGTATCCGGTACTTGTGATTATGATCCTGCGTGGCTGAAAAGAGAGCTTGATAAAAACGGATTGCGTTGTGTTTTAACACATATTCCGCAGGAGAGGCTTGTCAATGATACCGTTGCTGTTGCGAAGGATCACAATATATTTGATTGCAGTTATGTAGGACTTGGCTGGTACGATTTCGGAAGCAGCGACTTTAAAGAGAAGCTCAATAGCTTTAAGTCTACCTTTTCAGATGTTGCAAAAACGCTTTATGATAATGGTAAGTATTTTATGTATCATAATCACGGAACAGAGTTTTACAAGTACGACGGAAAGATAATTCTTGATCACATGGCAGAAATGATGCCAAGTAAGTATATGGGCTTTACGCTTGATACCTTCTGGGCGCAGGTCGGCGGTGCAGACCCAGCACAATGCATTGAAAAGCTTTCCGGCAGAGTTCCGGCTATCCATTTAAAGGACTATGCGTATGACCGCAAAATGGCGGTAGTAGGTGAAGGTAATATCAATTTCGACCGTGTGTTTGAAAAGGCAGAGGCAGCAGGTACACATTATATGTTGGTAGAGCAGGATGACTGCAACGGCGAAGACCCGTTTGATTGCCTTGCACGTAGCTATAAAAACCTCAAAGCACTCGGCTTGTGTTAACGGAGGAAATATGATGGACGATATCAGGATATATGCTTTTGCAGATGAAGCAGGTGCGGCTCTGGACGCACAGATAGCGGCAATGAAAAGGAACGGTCTTTCAGGGCTTGAAATCCGTAATGTTGACGGAACTAATGTTTCGGATATAACGATCGAGAAGGCAAAAGAGGTCAAGAAAAAGCTTGATGCCAACGGACTTATAACATGGTCTGTCGGTTCACCTATCGGTAAGATCAGCATTAACGACGATTTTCCGGCACATCTTGATAAATTAAAGCACACGCTTGATATTGCAGATATCCTCAAAGCCAAAAATATTCGTATTTTCTCTTTTTATATTCCTGAAGGTACTGCTCATAAGGACTGTAAGGAAGAGGTTATTGACCGTATGGGCGCAATGCTTGATGTGGCACATGGTACAGGTATAGAGCTTTGCCATGAAAATGAAAAAGGAATTTACGGCGATACTGCGGAGCGTCTGCTTGATCTGCATAAATCGTTTCCTGCGCTTAAAGGAATATTTGATTGTGCGAATTTTGTGCAATGCGGTGTCGATACTCTGGATGCCTGGGAAAAGCTGAAAAGCTACATTCACTATCTGCACATCAAGGATTCGCTTTATGACGGCACCGTTGTGCCTGCCGGTATGGGTGCCGGCAATGTTGAAAAAATCCTCCGTATGTATATTGAGCAGGGTGGAAGATGCGTTACTATGGAACCGCATCTTGCTGTGTTTGAAGGGCTTTCGGAGCTTGAGCGCAAGGGTGAAGAAAGCAATATCGGTAAATATAGCTACAGATCCAATGATGAGGCATTTGATGCTGCGTGTGAAGCATTTAAAAATATAAGGAGTAAGATCTATGAGTAAGATAAAGCTTGGAATTATAGGTATTGGTAATATGGGAAGTGGTCACGCAAGCAATATCGAGGCAGGCTCCTGCCCTGAAATAGAGCTTGTTGCCATTGCAGATAACAATCCCGACCGTCTTGAATGGGCAAAGAGCAAGTATTCTAACGGTATTACTTATTTTGATGATGCGATATCAATGCTGGACAGCGGACTTATTGATTCCTGTCTTATTGCCGTACCGCATTATGACCACTGCAATTTTGCAATTGAGTGTATGAAGCGGAGTATTCATGTAATGGTTGAAAAGCCGGCAGGCGTTTATACAAAGCAGGTGCGTGAGATGAACGATGAAGCCCAAAAGCATCCTGAGGTTGTATTCGGCATGATGTTCAATCAGCGTACCAATTGCGTTTACCGTAAGCTGCGTGAACTTGTAAAGAGCGGCAAATACGGTGAGATACGCCGCACCAATTGGATTATCACCAACTGGTATCGTTCGCAGAGCTACTATAATTCCGGCGGTTGGCGTGCAACCTGGTCAGGAGAAGGCGGCGGTGTGTTGCTTAATCAGTGTCCGCATCAGCTCGATCTCTGGCAATGGATATGCGGTATGCCGGTGAAGGTAGATGCACATCTGCATTTCGGCAAGTGGCACGATATTGAGGTTGAGGATGATGTAAGCGCATATGTTGAATATGCAAACGGAGCAACAGGCGTGTTCATCACTACAACAGGTGATGCTCACGGTTCAAACCGTTTTGAGATACAGATGGACGGCGCAAAATTCGTTGTTGAAAATGATAAGCTCACAATGGAAGAGTATGAAATGAGCGAGCCGGAGTTTTCAAAAACAAATGAGCAGCCGTTCGGCACCGTAAACAGCAAGCATATCGAGGTTGAGACCGACGGAGAAAACCCGCAGCACATCGGTGTGCTAAATGCATGGGCAGACGCTATACTTCACGGCGGAAAGCTTGTTGCCGAAGGCGCAGAGGGTATCAACGGTCTTACACTTTCAAATGCAATGCATCTTTCTGCTTTTTTAGACAAAGAGATAGAACTGCCGTTTGATGAGGAGCTTTATTACAATGAGCTTATGAAGAGAGTTGCTACTTCACGCAGGAAAGAGAATGTAAAAGCGGTGTTCGCTGATACAAGCAACACCTATCGTGGAAGTAAATAATTATGGATGTGCTGAAAGTTGCAATTATTGGAATAGGCAATATGGGCAGTGCCCATGCCTTGTGTATTTCAAACGGTGAGATAGAGGGATTGTGCCTTTGCGCCGTGTGTGATGTCGAAGAAAGAAAATTGAATACATTTGCTGAAAAATATCCGCATATATCTGTATATACCGATTACCGTGAGTTGTTAAAGAATAATATGATAGATGCTGTTATCATTGCAGTGCCGCACCCTTATCACGCAGAGATAGCAATAGCTGCATTAAAGAGCGGTAAGCATGTTCTGCTTGAAAAGCCGGCGGATATTTCGGTATCAAGAGTTCAAAAGTTAAATGAGGAAGCACAGCGGTCTGGCAGGATTTTCGGTATAATGTTCAATCAGCGCACACATCCGCTTTTTAAAAAAGCGAGAGATATCGTAAGAGGTGGTATGCTGGGTGAGCTTAAACGCACCGTCTGGATAGTCACTAACTGGTACAGAACGCAAAGTTATTATAATTCAAGCGATTGGCGTGCCACTTGGTCAGGTGAAGGCGGCGGTGTGCTGCTTAATCAGGCCCCGCACAATCTTGATCTGTGGCAATGGATATGCGGTATGCCCGAGAGCGTCACTGCATTTCTTGATATCGCAAAATATCATAATATCGAGGTAGAGGACGATGCTACTATACTTACTCGATATAAAAACGGTGCTACCGGTACATTCATCACCTCGACCGGCGAGTATCCCGGTACTAACCGTCTTGAAATTTCAGGTGATAAGGGTAAGCTTGTTCTTGAAAACGGAACTTTAAAATGGTGGCAGCTTAAAACGTCCGAAAGAGAGGTATGTTTTTCATCAGAGGAAAGCTTTGCAAATATTGATTACGACTATTTTGAGTTCAGAGAGGATGAGTGCGAAAGCGGTCACAAGAGGATACTTCGTAATTTCGCCGATTCGGTGCTTTACGGTGATGAGCTTATAGCACCGGGGACAGACGGGATTTATGAACTGACACTGTCTAATGCTGCGTATCTTTCAAACTTTAACGGTAATAAGGAGATAGCACTGCCGTTTGATACAGATGAATTTGATAAACTGTTAAATGCACATATTGCCGTTTCAGAATATCACTATAATAAAGCAAAATCTATCTCATTGACCGGATATTCTGACAGAT
>JAFPAK010000339.1 GCA_017390825.1 Clostridia bacterium | reverse complement strand
GTATTATCCGTGTTCAGTTGAAATACGGTCCCAATAAGACACAGGTTATTCAGGGACTCAGAAGAGTTTCAAAACCCGGTCTTCGTATTTATTCAGGTGTTGAGGATATGCCTCAGGTAATGAGAGGTCTCGGCATCGCAATCCTTTCAACTTCGAAAGGTATTATGACAGACAAGCAGGCTCGCCGTGAGAATATCGGTGGCGAAGTCCTCGCATTCGTATGGTAAGGGAGGTAATGGCATGTCACGTATAGGCAGAAAACCGGTTGCAATTCCGGCCGGCGTTGAAGTTAAATTGGATGGCACTACCGTTACTGTTAAAGGTCCCAAGGGCACCCTTACTCAGGAAGTTCATCCCAATATGACCGTTAAGGTCGAGGGCAGCGAAGTAATCGTTACCCGTCCGGATGATGAGAAGCAGAACCGTGCTCTTCACGGCCTTACACGTTCACTTATTTCTAATATGGTAACAGGTGTAACAGAAGGCTTCAAGAAAGAGCTTCAGGTAAACGGTGTTGGTTACCGTGTTGCAAAGCAGGGTAAAACACTCGTTATGAACCTCGGTTACTCACATCAGGTTAAGATGGATGAGATCGACGGTATCACAATTGATGTTCCGTCACCTAACTCTATCATCATCAGCGGTGCTGACAAACAGATGGTTGGTCAGTTCGCAGCAGAAGTACGCGAGAAGCGTCCGCCTGAGCCGTATAAGGGCAAGGGTATCAAATATGCCGACGAAGTCATCCGCCGTAAGGAAGGCAAAGCCGGTAAAGGTGCTAAGAAATAAAGAAGGAGTGAATATTAAATGGTTACAAGACCTGACAGCAAAAAAGCCCGTCTTAACAGACATAAGCGTGTTCGCGGTAAGATCTCCGGAACAGCACAGCGTCCCCGCCTTTGTGTATTCCGCTCTAACTCAAATATCTATGCACAGATCATTGATGATACAAAGGGCGTAACTCTTGTATCAGCTTCAACAGTAGAAGCTGCTTTCGAGGGTAACGGCGGAAATAAAGAAGCAGCTAAAAAGGTTGGTCAGACCGTTGCTGCACGCGCTATTGAAAAAGGCATCAGCGAAGTCGTTTTCGACCGCGGAGGAAATATTTATCACGGCCGTGTTATGGAGCTGGCCGAAGGTGCCCGTGAGGGCGGCCTCAAGTTCTAATTAAGGAGGAGAATACTTTTGGCTAACATAGACGCATCCGTAATGGATTTACAGGAAAAGGTCGTAGCAATTAACCGTGTATCAAAAACGGTTAAGGGCGGTCGAATTATGAAATTCTCGGCACTTGTAGTTGTCGGTGACGGCAACGGCACAGTAGGCTTTGGTATCGGTAAAGCTGCTGAGGTTCCCGAAGCTATCAGAAAGGGAATTGAAGACGCAAAGAAGAACCTTATCAAAGTTTCACTTAAAGGAACTACAATTCCGCATGAGGTAATCGGTGAATTCGGCGCAGGCAGAGTTCTTATGAAGCCCGCTGCTCCCGGTACCGGTGTTATCGCCGGCGGTCCGGCTCGTGCCGTAATCGAGATCGTTGGTATCAAAGATATCCGTACAAAAGCTCTTCGTTCAAATAACCCCTGCAATGTTGTTCGTGCAACAGTAGCAGGTCTTGCAGCACTCCGTACAGCTGAAGAAGTTGCGGCTACTCGCGGCAAGAGCGTGAGCGAAGTTATCGGTAAGTAAGGAGGCAAACATAATGGCTACAAAGAAAAAGGCTGCCGGCCTTACAATCACACTTAAAAAGAGCCTTATCGGTTGCAAGGATAATCAGATTGCAACTGCTTACTCACTCGGTCTTAAAAAGCCCGGCGATGTAACAGTTCAGCCTGATAACGAATGCACTAAAGGCAAGATCGTAAAAATATCTCACCTCGTTGAGGTAACAAACGCTTAAATTAAGGAGGTGCGACATAATGAAACTTCATGAACTTTCTCCGATGCCCGGCTCAACCAAGGAAAGCAAAAGAATTGGTCGTGGCCACGGCTCAGGCAATGGCAAAACAGCAGGTAAGGGACACAAGGGTCAGCATGCCCGTCACGGCGGCGGCGGTGTTCGTATCGGTTTTGAGGGCGGTCAGATGCCGCTTGCAAGACGTTTGCCGAAAAGAGGTTTTAATAACATTTTTGCAAAAGAACTTACAACAATCAGCCTTTCAGATCTCAATGTATTTGAAGACGGCGCAGTTGTTGATACACAGGCGCTTCTTGACTACGGCGTAATCAAGAAAGCATGCGATGGCGTTAAGGTTCTTGCTAACGGCGAAATCACAAAGAAACTTACAGTGAACCTTGCGGCTTTCTCTGCTGCTGCTAAGAGTAAAATTGAGGCAGCCGGCGGAAAGGCTGAGGTGGTATAAATGTTTCAGACAATAGTTAACGCATGGCGAGTTAAAGAGATCAGACATAAGATACTCTTTACACTCTTTATACTCCTCATTTTCCGTGTTGGTTCACATATTCCGGTACCGTTTATCGATGTTACTGCACTTTCTTCTGAATTCTCAAGTAATGCAGGAAGCTTCCTTAACTATATGAGTGTACTTACTGGTGGTGCAATGAACTACGGTGCTTTGTTCGCAATGTCGATCACTCCGTACATCAACGCATCCATCATCCTCCAACTTCTCACAGTTGCAATTCCTTATCTTGAGAGAGTTGCAAAAGAAGGCGAAGAGGGCAGAAGAAAGATCGCAAAGTACACACGTTATGCAACATTTTTCCTTGCTCTAATCCAGGGCGGTGCATACTTCTGGTGGCTTAAGGCAAGCGGATATGTAGATGCAACCGGTCTTTGGGAAAGCATCTTTGCAGGCGTAGTAATCGTTCTTTGCTTCACAGCAGGCGCAGTGCTCCTTATGTGGTTGGGCGAAAGAATCGATGAAAAGGGTGTCGGTAATGGCATCTCAATGATCCTCTTTGCAGGTATCATTTCACGCTTCCCGCAGGCAGTAGTTATACTTGTAAATACATTCAAGACTAATATCGTCGGCGGTATCGCTATTCTGGTATCATTTATCCTCGTTGTTCTGTTTGTCATATTTATGCAGGCAGGCGAACGCAGAATTCCGATCCAGTATGCAAAGCGTGTTGTTGGTAGAAAACAGTATGGCGGTCAGAACACACATATGCCTATCAAGGTAAATATGTCTGGCGTTCTTCCGATTATCTTCGCAAGCTCCATCTTGACGGTTCCTATGCAGATTCTGCAGTTTATGCCGTCAAGCAGCTACGAAAGTACAATCTACCGCTTGCTCGGCGTTGTTGATTACAACAGCTGGTCATATGCATTAATCTATTTTGCACTTATTATTGCATTTGCATTTTTCTATACATCAATGCAGTATAATCCTGTTGAAATGGCTAACAACCTTCGCAAGAACAGCGGCGGTATTCCGGGTATCCGTCCCGGCAAGCCCACTCAGGATTTTATCCAGAAGATCATTTCAAGAATCACTCTTATCGGCGCTATCTTCCTCGGTGTAGTTGCTGTACTTCCTATCATTGTTGGTCTGTTTATCGGCCAGAATGTATCACTTGGCGGTACATCATTGCTCATCGTAGTCGGTGTTGCACTTGATACTGTTCAGCAGCTTGAGTCACAGCTTATGATGCGTCATTACAAGGGATTCCTTGATTGATCCGGGAGAGGTACACTTATGAATTTAATTTTTCTTGGTGCTCCCGGTGCCGGAAAAGGCACACAGGCAGAAATCGTGAGTGAAAAGTTTTCAATTCCTACGGTTTCAACAGGCAACATCATCCGTGAGGCGCTGAAAAACGGCACCGAAATGGGTTTGCAGGCAAAGAGCTATATCGATGCTGGTAAACTTGTACCGGACGAGGTTGTTATCGGAATTATTAAGGACAGACTGTCAAAGGATGACTGTGCAAACGGTTTTATCCTTGACGGCTTCCCGAGAACGATCCCCCAGGCTGAAGCTCTTGATGCCATGGGAATTGTGATCGATAAAGTGGTTGATATTGAAGTAAGCGATGAAAAGATCGTTAAGCGTATGTCAGGCAGAAGAACCTGCCCGAACTGTGGTGCTTCATATCACATTGAATACAAGAAGCCTGCAAAAGAAGGCATCTGTAATAACTGCAGCAGCGAGCTTACGATCCGTAAGGATGATAAGCCGGAGGTAGTTCTTGACAGACTTAATGTTTATCATGAGCAGACCGAGCCGCTTAAGGATTACTATGCTGCATCAGGCAAGCTTGTAATTGTTGAGGGACAGGAAGAGGTTGCTGATACAACAGCACTCACCCTCAAAGCTTTGGAGGATTAAGCATGATAGTGCTGAAGACTTCGCGTGAGCTTAAAATCATGCGTGAGGCGGGAAGAATTTCCGCAAAAGCACTGCAACTTGTGGGAGAGGCAGTTGAGCCGGGTATTACTACCTATGAGCTTGACAAGATCGCTTATGATTATATCGTAAGTGAGGGCGCAAAACCCGGATTCCTTGGGTACGGCGGTTTTCCCGCAAGTGCATGCATATCCATAAATAACCAGGTTATCCATGGCATACCGAGTAAGGATGTCAAGGTCTGCGAAGGCGATATAGTCAGTGTAGATCTCGGCGCAGTTTACGAGGGATATAACGGCGATAACGCTGCCACATTTGCTTGCGGAGATATCTCCGATGAAGCAAAGCGGCTGATTGATGCAACACGCGAGAGTCTTTATGAAGGTATCCGTGCTGCTCATGTTGGCGGTAGGATCGGTGATATATCAAACGCAGTGCAGAGGTATGTCGAGGCGCGCGGTTACTCGGTGGTAAAACAATTTGTGGGGCACGGAGTAGGCGCGAGTCTGCACGAGGATCCGGAGGTGCCGAATTTTGGCAGAGCCGGACACGGAGTGCGGTTGTTACCGGGCATGACCTTGGCTATCGAGCCGATGGTCAACATCGGTACCCCCGATGTAAGCACACTTTCTGACGGATGGACCGTTATTACGAGAGACGGTAAGCTGTCAGCACACTTTGAACATTCAATTGCGGTAACAAATGACGGACCTGTCATTTTAACTGAATGTTAAAGTACCGCAATCAACCCAACAATGTTACAAGGAGGTAATTGCTTTGTCCAAGGCGGATAATATTGAATTACAGGGAACTGTTGTTGAGGCACTGCCGAACGCAACATTTAAGGTAGAGCTTCAGAACGGTCACATAATTTTGGCCCACATTTCCGGTAAGCTTCGTACGAACTACATTCGTATTCTTCCCGGAGATAAGGTGACTGTTGAAATGTCACCTTACGACTTAACAAAGGGACGCATAACCTGGCGTTCCAAGTAGGATACAAACAACAATCCGAACAAAATCGGTCTTTTGTATTGAACGAAAGGAATGATTATAATGAAGGTTAGACCTTCTGTTAAAAAGATTTGCGATAAATGCAAAGTCATCAAGCGCAAGGGAAAAATAATGGTTATCTGTGAAAATCCCAAGCACAAACAGCGTCAGGGCTAATCCTGCGCAAAAATTACGGAGGTGTATTGAATAATGGCACGAATTTCCGGTGTTGACTTGCCGAGAGATAAGCGAGTCGAGATTGGCCTTACCTATATCTTTGGTATTGGTCTTACAACATCTAAGAAAATATTGGCTGAAACCGGTGTAGATCCTGATATCAGAGTTAAAGATCTCACAGAGGCAGATGTAGCAAAGCTTCGTGATTACATCGAGCATAACGTTACTGTTGAGGGTGACCTCCGCCGTAACAATGCTTTCGATATCAAGCGTCTTATCGAAATCGGCAGCTACCGTGGCTTACGTCATCGTAAAGGACTTCCTGTACGCGGTCAGCGTTCAAAGACAAACGCTAGAACTCGTAAGGGTCCGAAGAAGACAATTGCCAACAAGAAGAAGTAATAGAAAGAAGGTTAATTGACTATGGCTACTAAGGGCAGTAAAACAGCATCAACCCGTCGCCGCCGCGAGAAGAAGAATATCGAACGCGGAAGCGCACACATTCAGTCAACCTTCAACAACACCATTGTTACTATAACAGATACTCAGGGCAATACCCTTTCATGGGCATCTGCCGGTGAGCTCGGTTTCAGAGGTTCAAGAAAATCAACTCCTTTTGCAGCTCAGACTGCTGCTGAAACCGCTGCTAAGGCTGCTATGGAACATGGCTTGAAAACAGTTGAAGTATTCGTTAAAGGACCGGGTGCCGGTCGTGAGGCTGCAATCCGTGCATTGCAGACAGCAGGCCTTGATGTAAGCATGATCAAGGATGTTACTCCTATCCCGCACAATGGTTGCCGTCCTCCCAAGAGAAGACGAGTATAATTTTGGAGGTGTAATAAATGGCTAGATATACAGGTCCTGTTTGCAGACTTTGCCGTAGAGAGGGCGAAAAGCTTTTCCTCAAAGGTGAGCGCTGCTATTCAGATAAATGTTCAATTTCACGCAGAAGCTATGCTCCCGGCCAGCATGGTCAGGGTCGCAAGAAGAACTCAGAGTATGCTACTCAGTTCCGTATGAAGCAGAAGGCTAAGCGTTACTACGGTATTCTTGAAGGTCAGTTCCATTCATATTTTGAAGAGGCTGAAAGAAAGCAGGGTGTAACCGGTGAAAACCTCCTTCGCATCCTTGAGAGCCGTCTTGATAACGTTGTTTACAGACTTGGTTTTGCTTCATCAAGAAAAGAAGCTCGTCAGCTCGTGCTTCACAACCACTTTACAGTTAACGGTAAGAAGGTAAACATTCCGTCATACTTGCTTAAAGCAGGCGATGTAGTTGCAATCAAAGAGAAGAGCTACGATTCAGAAAAGATCAAGGCTGTTCTTGAAGCAAATTCAGCTCGTCCGGTTGCTGCATGGCTTGATAAGGATATCGATGCTAAAACAGGTAAGGTTATCAATCTTCCTAACCGTGAGGATATCGATACACCGGTTGAGGAATCACTTATCGTCGAGTTGTACTCAAAATAATAGCAATCCTGCTATTATTTTGGTGCATCACACACCATTTGCGGCTTTTGCTGCATAACCGGCAGAAATTATTTTCTGCACACTAAACAGGGAGGATTCTTGAATGATAGAAATCGAAAAGCCCAGAATTGAAGCTGAGGAATTGGCAGCAGACGGCTCTTACGGCAGATTTTCAATCGAGCCGCTTGAGCGTGGTTACGGTATTACACTTGGTAACTGCTTGCGCCGTGTACTGTTGTCTTCACTTCCCGGTGTCGCTGTAACATCCATTAAAATTGACGGTGTTGTGCATGAGTTTTCTACTATCCCCGGCGTTGTTGAGGATGTAACCGAGATCGTGCTCAATATCAAAGGACTTACTGCGAAGATCCACGGTGAAGCTCCGAAGGTATGCTATATCGAAGCAGAGGGTCCTTGTGAGGTAACCGGTGCTAATGTTAAGTGTGATTCCGAGGTGGAAATCCTTAATCCAGACTTGCATATTGCAACGATTTCCGAATCCGGTAAGCTGTTTATGGAGCTTACACTTGATAAGGGCAGGGGTTATGTTCCTGCTGAAAAGAACAAACAGGCTAATCAGGCTATCGGTGTAATTCCGGTAGACTCGATCTACACACCTGTTTTAAAAGTAAACTATAATACAGAGAACACCCGTGTAGGTCAGATCACCGATTTTGACAAGCTCACTATCGATGTTTGGACCAACGGAACCATCACAGCTAAAGAGGCTGTTGCATTGGCTGCCAAGGTGCTCACTGAACATCTCAACTTGTTTGTCGATCTTTCAGGTGATGCAAGCAATGCTGACATTATGGTTGAGAAGGACGATAACGGCAAAGAAAAGGTTCTTGAGATGACCATTGAGGAGCTTGACCTTTCTGTGCGTAGCTTTAACTGCTTAAAGAGAGCCGGTATCAATACTGTTGAGGATCTTACAACAAAGACCGAAGAGGATATGATGAAGGTTCGTAACCTCGGTAGAAAATCTCTCGAAGAGGTTATCAATAAGTTGAAGTCACTCGGCTTCGACTTGCGCAAGGAAGAAGAATAATTATTTGTTTACTTTTAGTTCAAAGGATACAAATTCACACATCAAATAAGGAGTGAGTTAAATGCCAGGTACAAGAAAACTCGGTAGAACGAGCGATCAGCGTAAAGCAATGCTTAGAGCTATGGTTACATTCTTGCTTGAGAACGGTAAGATCGAAACAACCGTTACTCGTGCAAAAGAAGTTCGTGCGATGACCGAGAAATATATAACTATCGCAAAGACTAACAATCTTACAGCTCGCCGTCAGGTTATGGAATATGTAACAAAAGACGAAGTTGTAAAGAAGTTGTTTGATGAGATCGCACCGTCATATGCAGAACGCAACGGTGGTTACACACGCATCATCAAAACCGGTCCCCGTCGTGGTGACGCTGCCGAAATGGCAATTATCGAGCTTGTTAAGTAAGTTAGGTAATAACAAAAGTAAAGGCTGTCAGTTGATAACTGACAGCCTTTTTTGTGATATAACATTAAATACGGTGCGAAGAAATATACTTCGCACCGTAGCATTTTACCTATACACGCTCTCGGCGTATCTCACTGTTTCCATCGCATCCTTTGCGTACTTATCAGCACCGATCATATCGGCATATTCCTGCGTCAGCACAGCACCTCCGACAACGGTTTTACACCAAGGAGCAGTTGATTTTATCATTTCTACTGTCTGTTGCATCGCAGGAACGGTAGTGGTCATCAAAGCACTCAAGCCCACGATTTTTGCATTGCTTTCCATTACCGCATCAACAACTGCCTGAGGATCAACGTCTTTACCGAGGTCAATGACATCAAATCCGTAATTTTCACAAAGCACCTTAACAATATTTTTTCCGATATCATGGATATCTCCTTTGACCGTTGCCAACACGATCTTTTCATTGCTTTTTTTGCTTCCGATACCTATTTTGTTTTTGACCTGCGTAAATGCTGCCTTTGCAGCTTCGGCACTCATAAGTAGCTGGGGAAGATATACGGTCTTGTTTTCAAACCCTTTTCCTACAATATCAAGCGCCGGAATAATCTCATTATTGATAATTTGGAGCGGTTGCTCGGTTTTAAGCAGTTCTGAGGCTATCTTGTCTGCCTGCTCACACAAGCCTTTAATAATAGCAGACTTTAGCGGATCAGTTGTTTCTTTAGAACTGTTCTTTTTTTCTCCGATAGTCGTTACCGTATCTGCACTTTCCGCGAATGTAATATATTTTGAAAAGTTATCGTCCAGATCGCATAACGCAAGATACGAATAGTATGCCTTTTTCATTTCGGCAGCACATACATTCATTATTGCCGCATCAAGACCTGTTTGCATTGCAAGGGTTAAGAAGGATGCAGTAACAAATTCTCTGTTTGGAAGACCGAAGGATATATTCGATATACCGAGACTTGTCTTGACTGAAAGCTCTGATTTGATAATTTTTATTGCTTCCAATGTCACAAGTGCAGATTTTGGATCAGCACTTACAGCCATTGCGAGCGGATCAACTATAATATCCTTGCGCTCAATACCATATGCTTCAGCGCAT
>JAFPAK010000338.1 GCA_017390825.1 Clostridia bacterium | reverse complement strand
CATGCAAAAACAATCGCAATTTTCAAATTTAAGTTTTTGTAAAACTTAAATTATACCACTTGATTATCTTCTTAAAATAGAGTAAAATTAAGTTATATTTAAAAGGAGGCAGTATTATTATGAACGAAAAAGTAAGAGAACTTCTCAATCAGCAGATCAATAAAGAGCTTTATTCTGCATATCTGTATCTTGATTTTTCTAACTATTTTGAAGACCGCGGACTCGACGGCTTTGCAAATTGGTATATGATACAGGCGCAGGAGGAAAGAGATCACGCAATGTTGTTTTATCAGTATTTGCAGAACAACAACCAAAAGGTAACACTTGAGGCCATTGCAAAACCCGATAAGGTGCTTGACAGCGATATGACAGTACTTAAAGCAGGTCTTGAGCATGAACAGTATGTTACATCGCTTATCAACGATATCTATGCAGCGGCTTATGATGTGAAGGACTTCCGCACCATGCAGTTCCTTGATTGGTTTGTAAAGGAACAGGGCGAAGAGGAAACAAACGCAAACGATCTTATCACTAAAATGGAGTTGTTCGGCTCTGATGCAAAGAGTCTGTATATGCTCAACAGCGAGCTTGCAGCAAGAGTATATTCAGCGCCGTCATTGGTACTGTAATTCAAAAACCATCGGAACTTGCGGTTTCGATGGTTTTTAGTTTCAGCCAGCTAAAATCATAGTACAATATAGTCACTTTGGGAGGTGGATGATATGTTAGGCTTAATGCGTGGGACGGTTCAGCTTTTTGAGCATGAAAAAGAATGGGAAATTGAGGCGCAAAACACGATATGCCGTTTGCGTGAGATTTTAGGTGATATAATAACAGATATTCAGCATGTAGGCAGTACATCTATCCCCTCCATCAAGGCAAAACCGATAATTGACATTGCAGTTGCCGTTGATGAATTTGATGATGTTTTTAAAAAGCAGGAAGAATTAAGAAAAAACGGATTTTACTACTGCCCCAACGATGACCGTGTACAGCACAGACTTTTCGCTTGCGGCAGCTACTACGACGGCACCGGAAATATTCAAACGCACTTTATCCATATAGTCCAAAGTGACAGTATGGAATGGATAAATTACATAAATTTCAGAGATTATCTTAACAAGGCACCGTCTATTGCAAAGGAATATGAAAATTTGAAAATATCACTTGCCGGCAATGACAGAGAAACTTACACCGCACAAAAGCATGATTTTATCGTTTACACCTTGAGAAAAGCGCTTGTTAAATCTTATCTCGGAAAGATTGTAGATATTAAGATCGACCGTCCGCTCGGTTATGTGCATAAAAAAGCTGATTACAGCATCACCTGCGAGCTGAATTACGGATATATCGAAGGAATCATCGGCGGAGATGGAGAAGAGCTTGATGTTTATCTGATGGGCGTTGATAAGCCGGTAGAAAGCTACAATTGCCGTATTATCGGCATTATCCACCGAAATAACGATGTTGAGGACAAGCTTGTTGCCGCACCGATAGGCATGAATTTTCACCAAGCTGAGATTGCGGCAGCGGTGCATTTTGCAGAGCAATATTTTGATAGTGCAGTAGAAGCGATGTATCAAAAATCCTGCGGTACCGTACTGTATCGAAAACTAAACGGAATAACAGAATATTTACTGCTTTTTCAAAATGGGAGCAAAACATGGAGCTTTCCGAAAGGTCATATGGAGCGTGGTGAAACAGAAATTGAGACTGCAATTCGTGAAGTATATGAAGAAACCGGAATAAGACTCAACAATATATCTGATTTTCGTGCTGAAACCCATTTTAATATCGGTGAAAAAGTAGAAAAATGCGTTATACTTTTTGCAGCCGAGGCTACAACTGAACCTAAAATAACCGATCAAAACGAAATAAAAGAGATGCGTTGGGTCACGGCAGATGATGCGAGAAATCTGTTATCACAAAGCTACAAAGATATATTGAACAAAGCTGAGGAGTGGATAGAGAATGAATATTAAAGCAATAGTTTATACATCAAACACCGGCTATACAAAAGAGTATGCAGAGCTTTTATCAAAAAAGTCGGGATTGCCGATGTATTCTTTGAATGAAGCAAATAAAGCTCTTTCGAAAGACACCGAGATAATCTACCTCGGCTGGCTTATGGCAAGCATATTAAAGGGATACAAGAAAGCGGCAAAGAGATATAAAATCGCCGCTGTTTGCGGCGTATGTCTGGGCAGTACCGGCTCACAGCTTGATAGTGTTAGCAAAAGCAATGCGTTTCCAAAAAATCTTCCGATTTTCACCTTACAGGGTGGGTACAATAAAGCGAAGCTTCGCGGTGTATATAAATTTATGATGGGAATAGTTGAAAAATCGCTTATTAAACAAATTAGCGAAAAAGAGATACAAACTGAAGACGATAAAGTAATTCTCAATATGCTTCAAAACGGCGGCAGCGCCGTATCGGAGGAAAATTTAAAAGACATATTTGCGCTGATGGCGTTATAGTTCAATCAAGAGCGGCGACTTATAGGTATAATTACCGCCTGAAATATATTTATTTTAAGCACTATTCCTCTTGCGAGAATGCAAGAGGAATAGTTTTTGGTCTGAATTTATACAAATTTGTCTTGAAATAGTAATACAAATGTGATATACTTGACAAAGTTGATAATACCGTTGATGCTTTCAGGATAACTGACAAGCGGAGGAAACTCTGGAGAATCTCTTAAATGAGTGCCGAAGGTGCAAGGCAAACGCCGAATCTCTCAGGCAAAAGGATAGAGTGTGCAAAAATATATTTTGCTTTATTTTCCAGAGTTGCTGTTTATCAGCAACTTTTTAATTTTAATAAGGAGAAAAAAATATGGATCAGATCATGGATTTCTTACTTTCTGCCGTTAAGACCGTTAACGCATACCTTTCCGACTATATCCTTATCATTCTGCTTGTTGGCACCGGACTTTTCTACACCATCAAAACAAGATTTGTTCAGATTCGCTGCTTCGGCGAGGGAATGAAAAGAGTGTTCGGCGGTTTTTCGTTGTTCGGCAAAAAGCACAAGGGTGGACTTTCATCATTTCAAGCGCTGGCAACCGCTATTGCAGCACAGGTAGGTACAGGTAACATTGTCGGTGCCTGCGGCGCTATTCTCATCGGCGGTCCCGGTGCGATATTCTGGATGTGGGTCATCGCATTCTTCGGTATGGCAACTATCTATGCCGAGGCTGTACTTGCACAGGAGACACGTGAGATTCACGAAGACGGTACTGTTTCGGGCGGTCCCGTTTACTACATTAAAAAAGCCTATAAAGGTAAGTTCGGTAAATTCCTTGCCGGCTTCTTTGCAGTTGCTATCACACTCGCACTCGGCTTTATCGGTGCAATGGTACAGTCCAACTCAATTGCACAGACATCAGGCACTGCTTTCGGTATCGAGCCGTGGATAATCGGTTTGATTATTGCTGCTGTTTCGGCATTCATTTTTATCGGCGGAATTCAGCGAATTGCTTCTGTTGCTGAAAAGATAGTTCCTATTATGGCTGTTCTCTACATACTTATCGGACTTATTGTTTTGTGTATCAACTTTAAAAACGTACCGGAAGCATTCGCTTTGATATTTAAGTATGCATTTGCCCCGCAAGCTATCATTGGAGGCTCTGTAGGTGCTGCTATCAAGGCGGCTATCAGCCAGGGTGCAAAGCGTGGTCTTTTCTCAAATGAGGCAGGTATGGGTTCAACTCCTCATGCTCATGCTATGGCAAATGTTGAAAAGCCGCACGATCAGGGCGTTGCCGCAATGATAGGCGTGTTTATTGACACATTTATAGTACTTACAATGACCGCACTTGTTGTTATCACAACTCTTTATACCAATGGCGGTGTGCTTGCAGACGGCTTACAAACAGGAGAAATGCTGAATGGTGTTGAGATCACCAATGCAAATCTTATGCAGCTTGCGCTTTCGCAGGTATTCGGCTCAACCATAGGAAACATACTCATTGCTATCTGCCTTATGTTCTTTGCTTTCACAACTATTATAGGCTGGAACTTCTTTGGAAAGATCAACTTCCAATACCTTTTCGGCAAGAAAGCAACTATTATTTACTCGATAGTTTCGGTTGCATTCATTTTCCTTGGCTCGCTCTTCAAGAATGATCTTGTTTGGGAGCTTGCGGATATGTTCAATAACCTTATGGTTATTCCAAACGTGCTTGCAATAGTTCCGCTCTTTGCAATAGTTGTTGCCGCTTCCAAGTCAAATCAGAACAAACTGAAGAAATAATACCTTGATATGAAAAAAGTCCCGAAATATTCGGGACTTTTTTTACTTTAGTAACTCAAATTTACTGCATTGTTTAAAAATGCTTTGGTTTTTTCGGATTTCGGACTGCCGAAGACATCTTCCGGTGTGCCGGTTTCCTCCACAATTCCGTCTGCCATAAATACAACCTTGTCGGCAACATGCTTTGCAAACTCCATTTCATGAGTTACAATTATCATTGTGGTATCGCTGCCTTTGAGCTCTTTTATTACACGGAGAACTTCACCTGTAAGTTCAGGATCTAGTGCAGAAGTCGGCTCATCAAAACATAGAATATCAGGTGATAATGCAAGCGCTCTTGCAATTGCAACTCGTTGCTGCTGTCCGCCCGAAAGCTGGCAAGGATAGAAATCTCTCTTATCTGTAAGCCCGACACGGCAAAGCAGCTTTTCTGCATTTTCCTCTATATCGGCGACACTTTTAAAGCCGCTCTTTTCACCCTCGGATTTCAACCGAAGTTTCGGTGCAAGTGTGATATTATCAAAAGCCGTATATTGTGGGAACAGATTGAAATTCTGAAAAACAAGACCAAAATGCAATCGGTTATTACGGATATCTTTTTCAGACAGCTTCATCCGGTCTGAGAAAATTGTATTCCCATCTATTTGAATATCGCCGCTCGTCGCACGTTCGAGAAAGTTAAGACAACGCAAAAGCGTGGTCTTACCGCTGCCCGACGAGCCGATAATAACCATTACCTCGCCCTTTTCAAGTGACAGATCTATACCCTTTAAAACTTCAGTATCACCGAAGCTTTTATATAAATTCTTTACTTCCAGCATTGGCATAACATCTTAACTCCTGTAATAATCAAGTTTTTTCTCGATATAGCCGAATAAAAGTGTAAGTACTCCATTGAACGCAAGGAAGAATACACCTGTATAAAACAACGGCCATATAATACCCTGACCTGCAAAACGCTCTGCTGCAAGCAATACTTCTCCGACTGCTATAATTCTTGCAAGTGAAGTGTCTTTAACAAGCGTGATTATCTCATTGCTCATCGGAGGAATAATGCGCTTTACAACCTGCATTAAAACTACACGGAAAAATATCTGTGACTTTGTCATACCAAGCACCTGACCGGCTTCAAACTGTCCTCTCGGAATACCCTCTATTCCGCCCCGGTATATCTCGGAAAAATAACAGGAATAGTTTATTACAAATGCAACGAGTGCCGCAAGCATACGATCACGCATGGGTACGCCGAACACAAGACCAGGCACATACAGAACTACAAAAAGCTGAAGCATCAACGGAGTGCCTCGAATTATCCATACAAAGGTCTTGACGAGCCATTTTAACGGCTTGAATTTTGACATTGAGCCAAAGGTGATGATTAAACCAAGCGGAAGCGAAAACAGCAATGTTTCAAAAAACAGCCTGCAGTTTTGCAAAAAACCTTCGGCAAGCGCAAGAGATACCTCCTGAAATGACATAACATTCTCCTATTAGAATTATTTGTATTTTATACGGAACAACGCTTCGCCCGTGAAAACGGACAAAGCGTGTTGTGGCAATTTATATTCCTGATCTATCTTATTTTGCTTTAACTACCTTAACCTGCTTGTTCTCCATATAAGGAATAGAGATGCTCATATTTTCAAGTCTTTCGTCGGTAATTGTCATACCGTTCCAGATGCAGTCAATATTCTTTGACGCAAGTTCTGTTTCCTTTGCAGCCCAGCTGATCTCCTGGAATTTAGCGTTAACACCGAGAATCTCACAAACTGCTTTTGCAAACTCGGTTTCAAATCCAACAAGCTCACCGTTCTCTTCATAGTTCATTGGTGCAAAATATGTAATACCAATAACCAACTCGCCTTTATTCTTGATATATTCCCAATCGGAATCTGTTTTGTTCTGCTTGAAAGCATCAAACTTCTCAGTTGCTGTGATAAGCTCGTCAAGCTTATATTTCTTTGCGATTTCAACAAGCTTGCCATTGTCTTTAAGTGTTTTGATAGCCTCGTTTACCTTTGCAGTAATATCAGAGCCCTTGCGGAATGCAATACCGTAGCTCTCCTCTGCGTAACCTTCGCCGTCAATAACGAGATCTTCGTAGTCAGTACCCTCACCAATTGAGCCAATAGACATTACATAGTCAACTATAGCTGCATCAGCTGTTCCTGCTGATACCTCCATAAGAGCAGTAGCCTGCTTATCAACTGCGGTGTATTTGTAATCTGCGAAGTCTGCGTTCTCTTTTGCAACTGATTCGCCTGCTGATTCCTGTTCTGCAACGAGTACCATTTCCTTATCGCCGCATGATGTAAGCGAAAGGCAGCAGAACAAGGATGCCATACAAAGAACTAATGCTAAAATCTTTTTCATAATAATTTCTCTCCTTTTAAGCGAAACGCTTTATTGTATTAAACTGATAACATAGTAACACAGCAAGAAGCATTTTGTCAAGTGTTTTGTAAAAAAGAGGAGGGATAACACAGTATCCCTCCTAAAATCCAGTTTATTCTGCTGTATAGTTATCGAAATAGCCCTGAATAAATACAATAGGTGTGCCCTTATCGCCCGAACCTGATGTTAAGTCGCAAAGTGAGCCGATAAGATCGGTAAGCTGACGGGGTGTTGTGCCTTCAGATACCATCTGGCCTACAAGGTCGCCATCCTTCTCTGTGATCTTCTGCTTTATAGCCTCACGAAGCTCCTCGCCTGAAAGATCTGAGAAATCATTATCAGCAAGATATTTCAGTTTCAACTCGTTAGGTGTGCCTTCAAGACCTGCAGTGTAAGCAGGAGATACTACCGGATCAGCAAGTTCCCATATCTTGCCTACCGGATCCTTGAATGCGCCGTCGCCATAAACCATAACCTCAATCTTTTTACCTGTTGCGGCATAAAGCTTCTCAGCAATAGCATCAACTACCGGCTGGCAGTCACGCGGGAAGAGTTTTACCTGATCTTCGGTAGCCTTATTTGAACCAAGCAGACCGTAATTCTCATTATAACCGCTGCCGTCTACCGATGCAGTCATAATATCGTCAAGACCGAGAACGATCTCACCGCCTGCTGCTTTTAGGATACGCTTTGTGCGAGCGCGTGTATGAATATCGCAGCAGAGAACATTTTTAGTATATTCAAGGATAGCTTTAGGATTATTAGCAAAGATTACTTCAACCTCTGCACCGCAATCCTTGATAAGATTTTCGTAATACTCAACATAATCAACACCGGTAAATCTGTGCTTTTCATATCCAAACAGCTCACGGTATTTTTCCAATGTAAGAACATCCTTATACGGATCGATACCCTTTTCATCAAGAGCATCAAGACTGACAAGGTGGTTGCCTACTTCATCCGAAGGGTAAGAAAGCATAAGAACGATCTTCTTTGCTCCCTTTGCAATACCTCTCAGGCAGATAGCAAAACGGTTACGGCTCAAAATCGGGAAAATTACACCTAAAGTCTCCCCGCCGAATTTTGCTTTAACATCGTTTGCAATATTGTCAACAGATGCATAGTTGCCCTGCGCTCTTGCCACGATAGCCTCGGTCATTGCAACGATATCACGGTCATTAAATTCAAAACCTGCGTCCTTCTGCGCTTCTAAAACAGATGATGTTACGATCTCAACGATATCGTCACCCTGTCTGATAATAGGGGCTCTGACGCCACGGGATACTGTACCGATCATACGGCTCATGTTGTAAACAACTCCTTTGAATTATTAAACTTTCCGGCTGATACCGTCAGCCAACTTAATTATTATATCACTTTATTACATTCTTTTCAATGTTTTTTTAAAAAATATTATTAAAGTGTAAATGCGGACAGATCGGATAACACCGTCCTGTCCGCAAACGGAGGCCATCACCGCACAATGCTTTTCGGGGGGGAAGCTAAAATGCGGAATACATTCAATATTAATAAGTCCGGCAAATCTGTCAACGGCTGTGCTGAAGTCCGTTATGTCGCTCCGGCTTACATATCAAATTTTTGCCCTCTATATATAAAGACAATTTAAAATACAAAAATCGGACAAAAAAATTAAAAATTCCAAAAAAATTTTAAAACCGCCCGATTTCGGACGGTTTTAAACTATTTTCCTAAATATTCGAACCGCATTACGGTCTTTCCCTCGACCTTGACCGTTTCGCAAAACATTGAAAGTGGGCGCACCCAAACTCCACCGTCGCCGTAAAGTGCCTTGTAGACTACCATCGGCTCAAGAGTTTCGGAATGGCTTGCTACTGCCACGGCAAGATACTCCATGCCTTTATAATGACGGTATCTGCCAAGCTTGAATTCTGCTTCACTCATAGTTTATTATATTTCCGGCTCTATGATCTTTTTGGGTGAGTAGTGACCAATAGCGCCTGTATTTGTATCGCAAGCTAGCTCTGCTGCCTTGTCTGCGCTATTGCTTTCAAACTCATCAATACAAAGAACTTCTACCGCTGAATCCTCACAGTACTGTGAATAGTAGGGATCCTTAGTGATATCAAAACGGTAGAAAAGATGATATGCGCTGTCAGTTTCCTTAACTACTGCTTTGCCAACCTCGCACTCCACAGCAAGATCGAAGTTTTCTGATGCGGTACCGCCGTTAGCATCAGCACTGTTAAGAACTGTGCTGTATTTATCAAGCGGCTTTGCATCAATACTTTCATCAATACTTACTTCGCTTGGTTCTATACCGTTCTGTGCACAATATTCTTCATAAACATCTGCGAAGCCCTCGCCGCTGTTGATGCGATCAGCATATCCATTGATTGTTTTCAATGCGTCAGCCTTTTCATCATCTGTAAGATCAACTGTTTCTCCGCTATCCTCATCAGTATAGCTGAATGAAATAGAAACATGGTCTACAAGCACAAAGTTTTCTTTGAGTGCTTCGGTGATCTTATCGTCAGCCGGACGGAGTGATCCCTCCAACGCCTTTATCTCTTCAGATACATCAGAATCGGTTTCGGTTGTATCCTCGCTCTTTTCACCATAGTAGAAATCGTAAACAGCATACTTCTTATAGTTGCTGTTTGTATAATACTCAAGATATGTGTTGTAAGTAACACCGTTGGGCTCATAGTAGGTAGCAAGGCTGTACTGATCCCAATAATATGATGCATAATAATCGAGTGCTTCAGCGGTTTCATCATTGATCTCAAGACCGAGACGATCGAACTCAAGCTCATAATAAGCGTGCTCTGCACAATATTCCTTTGCTTTTGCCTTTACCCAATCAACATAATCAACTGCGTTTCCGTCATCATCCTTAACGGTTGCTTTTTGGTAATCAACTGTTGTAGCAGCGGCTGTGGTGGTTTCCTCCGATGCCTCTGTTGTTTCAGCAGCCTGTGTATCATATTCTGACTGAAATTCACCGGTTGCATCAATAAGATAGCACATATAAAGCGCCGTTCTGATCTTAACCTTATCAGTTCCGTTTGAAAAAGTGAATGCCGCCTCATCCTTTGTGCGACAAGCAGCAAATGTAAGAAGTGTTGCAATTGCAAGCAATACTGCCGCAACTCTTTTCAACATTGTCATTTTTATGTTCATCCTTTCATTATTACATGACATTTAGTTAATTATACAACAAAAGCCTCGAAATGTAAATAATATATTTTCATCTTTTTCGCCGCCTTTTGTAAACTTTTTATAAAAATCCTTTAAGTATTTGCAATGGATAATGATATATGATAAAATATAAACATCAAATTCGGAGAAATAAAAATGAAAACTAATATTATACTTATCGGTATGCCCGGATGCGGCAAAAGCACCTGCGGTGTACTGCTTGCAAAACTAATGCTCAAGTCATTTCTTGATACAGACCTGCTTATTCAGCAGAACGAAGGGAAAAAGCTTCAGGATATCATCAACGAAAAAGGCAATGATTATTTTAAAAAATGCGAGAATGACTCTGTTGTAACACTTTATGCGCAGAATTGCGTAATTGCAACCGGCGGCAGTATGGTTTATAACGAGGAAGCGATGAAGCATCTCAAAGAGCTTGGGTATGTAGTTTACCTGCGCCTTGGCTTTAATTCTATGAAAAAGCGCATACACAATCTTGCCACAAGGGGTATCTTACTCAAGGAAGGTTACACACTTGAGGATATGTATAATGAACGTGCGCCGCTGTATGAGAAATACGCTGATATCACCGTTAATTGTGATCGCAACAGCATAAACGACACCGTAGAAGCAATAATTAAGAACTTGAAGAGTATTAAATGACAAAAACGAGCCGATTGGCTCGTTTTTGCTATTGTTTATCAAAATTTTCTCTTCGATGCACTTTTTTCTTGGTGCCGTCGGGATATTGTATAGTAGTGTTATCAAGTATGCCTGTTAATGACGCTTTAAATGCGTCGATGTATTCTCTTCGCAGCGTCTGTTGTTCTTTCCTTTCTGCTTCTGTAAGCTCACGGATACGTGAGAGCTTGGCAAGCTCGTTAATACGGTCGATTTTTGACTGTTCCATTTATTTATACTCCTATGTTCTTTTCTTTACATTTTTGTAAGACTTTATTTGCGATACTGCCTGCTCGGAGTGTCCCCGAACCGCCGTTTTCAACACATACAACGAAAGCTATGGGCAGGGCTTCATCAGTTGAAAAACCAACGAATACGGCATTCGGTGTTATGCCCTCCGCCACCTCGGCAGTACCGGATTTAGCGCCGACCGAAAGCCCCGGAAAGGATGAAGCTCCGTATTCAAGCTCAACATTCGACATCATAAGCTCTTTAATCTGATTTGCGGTGCTTTTTGACAGCATACTGTAGGTTGAAGATCCTGTAAGCTTTGCCGGAATGCCCAGTTCGTTTGTGACGCTCTTAATAATATATGGTTGTTTTGCGCTGCCTCCGTTTGCAATTGATCCCATTGCAGTAAGATATTGCAGGGGATTAAACATATCGGTGTACTGTCCCATGCCTGACCACGCAAGGTCAACATCACGGGCATCGTCAACATTATAAGACGAGGTCTTAGCAGTGATACCGTCAAGTGAAAAACCTTTATTAAATCCGAATTTTTCAGCGTATTTCGTCATAGTTTCCTTGCCGAGATCAGCTGCAAGCTGTGAAAAATATGCATTGCAGGAATGAGCAAGTGCCTCTTTAAGCTTTATGCTGCCATGATGCCCCATACATGTTATTTTTTCTCCGTCTATAACACAACCACTCTCACACACATACTCACGCTCATATGCATCATCAAAGGTTTCAATAGCTGCTGTTGCTGTGACTACCTTAAATGTAGAGCCGGGAGGATAGGTTGCGCTGATAAACCGGTTTAAAAACGCCGCCGAGTCTTCATCCTCTTTGGCAGATATGAGCGACTGCGAATCACTTACATCTACCGTAGGTGTACTTACCATACAAATCAGCTCGCCGGTCTTATAATTGTATGCACCGACAACACCCTTGTAGTTACCAAGTGCCTGAAGCGCCGTTACACAAACATCCGCATCCAGCGTAAGTCTTATATCACTGCCGTTGCCTGTTACCGAATATACACCGTTTACAAGATTATATCCCGTAAGTTCCTCTAAAAATGCATTGTGCACACCGGTACTGATAAAGCCTGAAGTATCGCCCACGGCATGAGCAGTGGCAAGGCGAATAGTTTTGTTATCGCTGTATACACGCTTACCGTCTACCGTTTTACATAGCACCGTACCGTTGCGATCGGTAATACTGCCGGCTTGCGATATGATACCGTCAGTATAGATATGTCGGTTTGCCGGATAAAGTGCCCAATCGGCACCGTCCTTAATATATATTCCAATGAATATTGCAATGCCGGCGGAAAAGAGTATACAAAGTACCGTCATAATAACGGCACGGACTGTCATTTGCTTCATTCAGTGTCCCTCCTTGCGGTATTTGCGCCGACTGCATGGATAAGTGCGAGCAACGCCCAGCTTGCAAGCATACTTGAACCACCATTTGATATAAACGGCATTGTCACTCCCGTTAAGGGCAAAAGATCGAGTGAGCCGAAAATGTTGAGCGATATCTGCACGATGAACAAGCCTGATGCGGCACAAGCAGAAATAGCATAATAAGCGGAATTGGTGCGTGCTGTACACCGCAGAGAATATATCGCAAATATTATAAAGCACGCAACAGCACAAAATGCCGCTATCATGCCCCATTCTTCAGAAAGTATACCGAATACAAGGTCGGTATCCGATGCCGCAACACGATCGAGATTACCCTCACCTCCGCCGACACCGAACAGTCCTCCGCTTGCGACAGCGATCATGGTGCGTGTTTGCTGATAGCCCTTATCAGCGGCATATTCCCAAGCATGAAGATATGCTTCAAATCGTCTTGTGATATACGGAAACACCTTTATTGCCACCACACCCAAAACGCCGACTGCTGCAGTGATTATGGTAATTATCTTAACATCTCCGGAACGCATATACATTATTATCAGCGCTGTGCAAAAATATATCAGCGCCGTGCCGAAGTCACGCATAACTGCAAGTGCGCCAAGGCAAAAGCCGGTGTAAAGTATAAAAAGCAGCAAATTTCGCCGAGTGAAAAGACGGGCAAGTGTTGCAGAGCCTGCAAAAATGAACGCAAATTTAATAAGCTCCGACGGCTGCAATGTAAATATACCGCCGATATCTATCCAGTTTTTTGCACCGAAGCGTGTTACGCCGAAAAAGATGTTATAAGCAAATAAAATTATCGCCATTGCGCCGAACACATAACGAAGTTTCATTACAAGCTCAATGTTTCGCAGTATATATGTCAACGCAATAAATGCGGCAAAGCCTGCAATAGCAGTAAGAGTTATCTTATATAGTTCCGTCGGCGTTGCGCTTGCTGCCACGCAAAAACCGAATGAAGTCAAAAACACACCCATCAGCTCAATACCGATATTACGCATTCTGCGGAATATAAAATATCCCCATTCGCTAGCAATAAGTATTATAAAGCAAGCGGGAACTGCTAACACAAAATCATTACGGTAGTGCAGCATAAGCTCAAAGCACATTATAAGCTGAATTGCTGACAACAGCATTACTCCGCCGAAAAAACCGACCGATTTCTGCTTTTTCTTTTTAGAACGACTGCTGATATCATTATCAGAACTGAATTCGGACAACGATAGCTCGGCACCGCCGATATTGATCGTATCACCGTTTTCTACATAGGCATATCCGTCTACCTCAATGCCGTTTACATTCACGGACGAGCCATTGACCGTGTCGATACGCAGACCGTAACGGTCATTGTAAGTGAGGATGGCATGTCGCCTCGAAACCGAGCCAAGATTCAAGCACACATCACATATTTTGCTTCTGCCGATCGAGCATTCGTAATTGCATACATCGTATTTGTTGCGATTATTAAGGCTGTAAAGCCGATAAAGCGGCACAGGCTTGCCCATTTTGAAGATTTTGATTATATACAGAATAAAAAGCACGCAAAGCAATGCCAGCAAATATCGCATTGCAAGCAAACAGTAAGGCAGTATTAAATTAGCCATTGCTTTTTCCTCCGTCTATTGCTTTCTTTAAAGCAGGTCGGACAAGATCGGTAACAAGTGCGATAAGTACGCCTGAAACAAGTGAGCAAATCATAAGATACGGCAGATACGCAAATACCGCTGTGCTGTAAAAAATACAGCCGGCAACCACCTGACCACAGTTATGTGCTGCAGCACCCGCAACGCTCACACCGTAAAGTCCGAATATTTTAGTGTGTTTTAATATAGTCATCATAACAACTGCTGCTATCGTGCCGAAGATCGAAAACACTCCCGACATCAAAGAACCGAAAAGAAGCGACGTAACGGCACAGCGTACCGCCGCAGTCATAAATGCAGCTTTTGCGCCAAAAAGATCAAGCACTAAAAGGATAACGATATTAGCAAAGCCTATCTTAAATGCCGGTATCGGCACAAACGGTACAGGCACTAATGCTTCTGCATAGGAAAACATTATCGCCGCCGCACACATTGCCGACAACAGCCCAATCCTTCTTGCTGCTGACATATGCTTTCTCCTTTCGGGTTTCACTCTGTATATTTTAACTTACCACACAAAGAATATCAAGTCAACAAATGTATCAATATTGTAAAAATTATGGCGCCGCATCAACATTGTTAAAATTTTATCAGTCAATTAATCAATTGATTAATTGACTGATATTTTGTAAACTACTTGTTGAGATGTAAACAACAGATTGATAATTGATTTTTTTGCGTTTTAACCTATAAAATTTAAAATGTAAGCTTACAATATCAATTTTGAAAGGAAAGTTGCGATGAACCTTAAAATAGGCGAAAATATTAAAACATTCAGAATACAAAGAAATATTACTCAAGAGGAGCTGGCAACATATCTCGGCGTAACTCCACAAGCGGTTTCCAAATGGGAATCGCAAAACGGTTATCCGGATATTGAGCTAATTCCCTCAATTGCGGACTTCTTCTCTGTTGCCACAGATGACCTCTTCGGGCTGAACAAGGCGGAAAAGGAAGTCAGGAAAGCGGAAATCCACAAAGATATCGTGCGAATGAGATGCGAATCCCATAGCGAAGAGAGTGTGAACAAACTTCGCGAATACGTGGCAGAGTTCCCATCTGACGAAATTATACAATCACAACTTGCAAATATGCTTTGCAATGTGTATATGTGGGAAGAAGAAAAGAACATTGCACCGTTAAAAGAAGCGGAAAGAATTTACATCACGCTGATAGATACGACCAAGGATGCAGATTTTCGTAATAATATGCTTGCAAGCCTTGTCAAATTATAT
>JAFPAK010000337.1 GCA_017390825.1 Clostridia bacterium | reverse complement strand
AACGAAGCGTTCGAACTTACTATGGATAGAGCCAGGACCTTTTCAATTGACAGAGAGGATCTTGATGAAACAGGTATTCAGAGCCTTGCAGGGCAGGTGCTTTCGGAATTTGTAAGAACAAAGGTAGTTCCTGAAACGGATGCTTATGTGCTTTCAAAGCTTGCCGGACTTGCTAAAACCAACGGTAACACCGTTGCAGCGGTAGCGGACAAGCCGTATGCAACATTTATGGCTCTGCAGAACAAGGTCATTGAAAAAAGCAATGGTACAGAGGAAGAACTTGTATGCTTTATGGATTACGCTATGTACAATTCCTTTGTTTCTTCAAGCGAAATTCAGAAGATTATTAATGTTGAGAATTTCAAACAGGGGGATGTTGATTTAAAGGTTAAGAAAATCGACGGTATCGCTCTTATTCCTGTAGTATCAGGACGAATGAGGACTGCTTACGTCTTTAATGCAGACGGTGACGGTGGCTTTACTCCTACCGGTGCATCGCAGGGCATCAAGATGCTTATGCTTCCTAAAAAGGCTGCGTCGCTTATTCGCAAGTCAGAAAAGATGCGTGTGTTCACTCCTGATGTCAACCAGGCGGCAGATGCATACAAGTTTGATTACCGCCTTTACTATGATGTGCTTGTTAAGACATCGATGAAGAACACTGTTTGCGCTGTGATCGAATAATGGAGGTATATAACATGATACTTATGGTAAACGAATTCGGCAATGCCTATAAGCAGGCAAAGTCTGAAACCGATGCCGAATATTTTTCAAATCACGGCTTTAGACGTGTCGAGCCTGCTTCAGCAGATACGAAGCCGCTTGATGAGATGACGGTGCCGGAGCTTAAAGCATATGCCAAAGAAGCCGGCATCGAGCTTCCGAAAGAAGCAAGAAAAGATGAAATACTTGCAATTTTAAAAAACTCTGAAAAGTAACTTTTAGTAAAAATACAGCCGCTTCACAAAAGAGGCGGCTGTATTGGCATTTAATATTCAATTTTAGCGCGAGGTAAAATGATTATGCAGAATGAACACAAGAATACGGCCGAGAGCATATTCAAACAACATTCGGCCGCCGAGAATTTTAAAGCACAGCTTGGAAATAGAGGTCTTTATGACCAATCGAAGAAGAATGAAAGATTTTACGCCGGGGATCAATGGCACGGAGCGAAAGTATCAAAAAGTCAACCGCTTATAATTCATAATCTTATCAAACGTATAGGTGAATATAAGATGGCGGTAATAGGCTCTGCTCCGGTGACGGCAAATTATTCGGCAGAGGGTGTACCGAATACATTGGGAATGCGCAAAAATATAGACAATGCCGTCAATAATTTAAGCAGCGGTTCTGATATTAATACTATATATGGTGGTATGAGTGAGGACGAGCAATTAAACCTTGTGATGAGTTGTTTATCAGATTACTACGACACGACCGCAGAAAGAGTGAATTTTACAAACAAATGCACCGAGGTAATGCGTAAAGCATTTATCACCGGCACAGGAATTTTGTTTACATACTGGGATGAAAATATAAAGACCGGGCTATATGCCGATGAAGCTAAAAGCACACCGATCAAAGGTGATATTGCTATTGAAGTTCTAGATGTTGAAAACGTTGATTTCGGCGATCCAAATATAACCGATATTCAAAAGCAACCGTATATTATCATAGTTAAGCGCAGAAGCGTAAAGGAAGTTAAAGACGCTGCCAAAAGATACGGTGTAGCTAAAGCGGTGATCGACAGCATTTCACCTGATGAAGAGCTTGATCATCTTCCCGGAGACAGGAGCGAAACGCAGCAAGAGGGCTTGAAGAAATGTACCGTACTGCTGAAGCTGTGGAAAGACGGCGACACAGTAAAAGGTATTGAAGCAGTAAAGAGCGGTATTGTGCGACCTGAATGGGATCTGAATATAAATCTCTATCCGATCAGCATTTTACCGTGGGAGCAAAGAACCGGATGTATTTACGGTGACAGCGAGATTACTACACTCATTCCCAATCAGATCGCCATAAACCGTATGTTGTCGGCAAACATATATTCAATGATAATGAACGGTATGCCGATAATGATGGTGAATAACGAGGTACTGATAGATACGCCGACTAACGATCCGGCACAGATAGTACAGTTTTCGGGCACGAACGAGGATTTTCAGAATGCTATAAAATATATCAATCCGCCAACGTTCTCACCGCAGATAAGCAACTGTATTAACGATCTTATTCAAAATACAATGAGCGTTTCGGGTGCAAACGATGCGGCACTTGGTAATATGCGTCCTGACAATGCATCAGCATATATTGCTTTGCGCGAGGCGGCAACAACGCCGCTTCAGCTGTATCAAAACAGATATTATTCGTTTGTTGAGCAGGTGGCGCGCATATGGTGTGAGATGTGGATCAAAAATTATGGCAAACGTCTATTAAAAATCAGCGATGAAAGCGGTGTTTGGTATTTCCCGTTTGATGCAGATAAATTCCGCGATGCCGTGATATCCTGTAAGATAGATGTTGGTGCATCAACCTTATGGAGCGAAGCACAGGTTATTTCAACCCTTGATAATCTGTTAGCGGCGCAGCTTATCACACCAAAGGAATATTTGGAGCGTTTACCGAAGGGTGTCGTACCAAATTCGCAGTCGCTTATTAAAACGTATGCCGCAAAGGAAGAAACGGCATCAATGCAACAGAACATACAAAAGACGGCTATGCAGAGTCTGCCGCCGGAATATCAGGCGCAGTTTGCGCAATTACCTGCAGAAATTCAACAGCAGATGTTATCTAATGCAGGAGGTACTGAATAATGAATAATACAGCAAAAGAGGTTTTTGATAGCGCTGTTCGTATGCTCGGTTATATTAACAATTACGGAGTAAGCAACGAGGCAGATATATCTGTAAGGCTCATCCCGGTAGTTAATGCGGTGTATGCAGACCTTCATTATGCGTATTACGGCAGCAGACGTGTGTTTGTTCCGATATCCTCTGCAAGCGACAAGCTGTATCTTCCGAAGCGTCTTATTGATGATTGCATCGTGTACGGTGTATGTATGCATCTTGCGACAAGCGAAAATGACGGCGATAATGCTTCACTTTATGCGAACATATACAATCAGAAGCGTGCGAGATCTACGCACATTGAAGAAAGAAAAGACTGTTTAGCGGCGGTGGATGACTGATGAGATATCAAGGTATTAATTCATACAGCAAAAGAGCGGTAAGCGTGCCGTCATTTTCGGGCGGCTTGAATACCGATAACAACGAAACGCTGATAAAAGATAATCAGTTAAGCAACGCAATAAATGTATGGTGGGACGGTACTGCACTCAGCAGCCGTCCCTGTTTTGTTAAAAACGCTGATATTGATCTTACAGGATATGAGCTTACCGGGCATACGGTTGAGGTTTATGACAAGCTCGGTACCAGGCACATGCTGTCGCTGTGCATTAAGACTGACAGTAATACAAAAATGCTTTGTGTCCTCGATATAAGCGAAACGGGAAGTAAAATAAGTGCAACTATACCGAATGCCAGTTGGAGTGCAGATGAATACGCTGTATATACCATTTACAAAAGCGCTGCTACAAAGCTTTCAGGCGGAGTAATTCTGCTGTTTTGCAAAGGCAGCAATGAGACGGATATAAACTATACATATTATGCTGAAATATCCGATGTTGCCGGAAGCTTCAGGGTGGTAGCGAAGATATCATATGACTATACGCCTACGTTGTATATGAACGGCAAAGGCAATAAATATTCTTTGCTGCCGAGTTCGGGCGAAAACTATGCTGCAGCAAGCACGTTTGAAAGCTTGAATATGCTGGGCGGAAAATTCAAAATGCATTTCCACACAGACGGAATCTCCGAAAAATATGTGTTCCCGATGGGAGATATCAACACAAATCTTGACGATATATCTGTTGAGATAACAAAAGTTGCAAACGTGTATAGTAACAGCTCATCCAAACAGCAGCTTGACAGCATTGTTTTCAGCGGTTTTACTGCTGCAACGACAGTCGAGGTTGACGGTATAAAAGAAGAAACGGGACTTTCTGACAATGAATATATATCATCAAACAGCGTCTGCTTCAGCGGAACATACGTTCATAATCCGTATTATTTGCAATCAACGCATCTTTCAACAGAAGATTCGGCACATATAAAGGCATACAATGTTTTTTGCGTGGTAAATCCGATAGATGGGTACGTGCGGTTTTGGGCACCGAGCGCTACGCTTTATTATTACCCTCCGGAGAGTTCAGAGGTCAGCGTGAGTATTACCGATATTCCTTTTCCTGATGCCGGCAATGTTGCAAGCAACATGACGGTAATAATGTCGCACATCGACTATGAGAATGTAAAAAAGATATGTTGCATGAAAATATCTGCAGAGTTCGGCGGCGCAGGCGGCATTTATAACGGATCGCGGGTATTTCTCGCCGGTGGTGATGCACCTTCGCTTATGCATTGGTCTGATCTTAATTCGCCGCTTTATTTTCCGGAAAACAATTATTCCTATGTTGGGCAGAAAACGCAGAGCATAATGGCATTCGGTAAGATGTCGGACATGCTTATTATTTTTAAAGAACGCGAAATATACTGCACAAAGTACGTATCAGGTGCAGAGATAAGCGCCGAGGATGTGCTTGCCGGTATGGTTGTTGACGTTACGGCATCAGCTGCGGTATTTCCGCTGTATCCTCTGCATGACACGATAGGGTGTGATCTTCCTCATACCTTGCAGTTGTGCAATAACCGTCTGTGTTGGGCTACCTCGGACGGTGACGTATACACGCTTGTAACGACCTACAATACTTCAGAGCTTAATGTATATGCAATATCATATCCGATCAACAAGGCTATCACGCTTGACAGCACAGCCTTTGCGGTGGATTGGAAAGGGCATTATTGCTTGTTTTGCGGAAATAACTGCTTTTGTATGGATTACGATCGGTATTCGTATAAATATGTATCGTCTACACAAGAGAAGAACAGGCATTTCACGTGGTGGAAGTGGGAGTTTCCTTATTCATTCGATTGCGGTATGTCTGCTAGCGGTAAGATATTGCTTGCATCTACAGGTGACGGTATCTTCGGCGATATCGGCGATGAAGAAACAAGCGAATATGATGCACCGCAGGTGTCCTTTTCATCTAAAGTATGGGATTTCGGAAACCCGACACAAAGCAAAAAAATTGAAAGTATTTATTTTGAAGCGCTCTGCGGAACGGATATTGTGCTTAAATTCCGTTCAAACCAAGGAGAAGATATAAAACCTCCGTTTTCTGTAATGTCGCTCAATCAAGCAAATATCGGGCTTTTCGGTGAAACGAAAAAATTTCTAACACCGATATGGCGTACACAGAAATTCGGATTTGCAGTAGAAGCAACAGCACCGTTCAGACTTTCGTCAGTAACGATAAACTATAAACCGACAGGGAGTGTTAAATAATGGCGGTAAAATCCTTTGATGAATATTATAAAAAGCAAGCGGAAGCAGAACAAAAGATTGCTTCCGATCGTGTTGCAAAATATACAAACGAAAACAACAAGATAACAGATGAGTATATCTCTTCTGTCGGACAAGCTTATGATATCAGCCGTAAGCAAGCGCAGCAGGAGACAGATTACGAAATTT
>JAFPAK010000336.1 GCA_017390825.1 Clostridia bacterium | reverse complement strand
AGCTTGTTAAGGATCTTCGTGTAAAGAAGGCTTCTGACTTTGTTAAGGAAAATGCAAAGGTAACATTTGCAGTTGCTGAATAATTAATAGTTTATATTTACTATAATTTAAGAAAGGATCGGTTTAGTTATGAGTTTAGTGCCTTATGTTGTTGAGCAGACAAGCAGAGGTGAGCGTTCTTACGATATATTCTCACGCTTGTTGAATGACAGAATTATAGTTTTGTCGGATGAGGTAAACGATACTACCGCTAGCATCGTTATTGCACAGATGTTGTTTCTTGAGGGTCAAGATCCGAATAAGGATATAAGCCTTTATATCAACAGTCCCGGCGGCTCTGTTTCCGCAGGTCTGGCTATCTATGATACAATGCAGTATATCAAGTGTGATGTATCTACCATTTGTATGGGTATGGCTGCATCAATGGGTGCGTTCTTGCTTTCAAGTGGTGCAAAGGGTAAGCGTTATGCACTTCCCAACGCTGAGATCATGATCCATCAGCCTCTCGGTCAGGCAAAGGGTCAGGCAACTGATATCCTCATTGCTGCAAACCACATTGAAAAAACAAGAGAAAAGCTCAATAAGATCCTTAGCGAAAACAGCGGTCAACCGCTTGAGATAATTCAGCGTGACACTGAGCGTGATAACTTTATGTCAGCTGATGAGGCTGCTGCATATGGCCTTATCGACAAGGTAATGTCCAAAAGATAAAATTATATATAAGAGGTAGTTAAATGCCCGATAATCATAATGATAATACTGTTTGCTGTTCATTTTGCGGCAGAAACGAAAATCAGATAAATCAGCTTGTAAAAGGACCTAAAGGTGTGTTCATCTGTGATGAATGTGTAAGACTTTGTGGTCAGATAATGGGCGAGATGGATAATACGGTCGTTGCCGAGCACGCAGAAGAGCTTGAGCCGCTTGATATTAAAAAACCCACCGAGCTTAAAGCTATCCTTGATGAGTATGTTATCGGTCAGGAGGATGCAAAGCGTGCGCTTTCTGTTGCGGTTTATAATCACTATAAACGCATTGTGCACAAATCCGAGCAGGATAGAAATGTTGATATACAGAAGAGTAATATCCTGCTTGTTGGCCCTACCGGCGTAGGTAAAACACTACTTGCGCAGACACTTGCAAAGGCGCTTGATGTCCCCTTTGCAATTACCGATGCTACTACGCTTACTGAAGCGGGTTATGTAGGTGAGGATGTTGAGAACATTCTTTTACGATTGATTCAGAATGCTGATTTTGATGTTGAACGGGCACAGCGAGGCATCATTTATATTGACGAGATAGATAAGATCGCAAGAAAGAGCGAGAATACTTCTATCACGCGTGATGTCAGCGGTGAGGGAGTTCAGCAGGCTCTTTTGAAGATCGTAGAGGGTACTGTTTCAAATGTACCTCCTACCGGTGGAAGAAAGCATCCGCAGCAGGAGTTTATTCAGATAAACACATCAGATATCCTCTTTATCTGCGCTGGTGCGTTTGACGGTATTGATAAGATAATCGAAAAGCGTGTTGGATCAAATAAAACTCTTGGTTTTGGCGCAACTCTTGCCGAAAAAGGTGATAATTATACCGACGATCTGCTTTCAAAGATCAATAATACCGATCTTGTGAAATACGGTCTTATACCCGAACTTGTCGGCAGACTTCCGGTAATAACCTCTCTTAAAAATCTTTCGGCTGAAGATATGGTCAAGATCATAACTGAGCCGAAAAATGCAATAGTAAAGCAGTATAAAGAATTATTCCGTATGGATGGAGTTGAACTTGTTTTCGAGGATGATGCGCTGACCGCTATCGCTGAAGAAACTATAAAGCGCAAAACCGGCGCAAGAGGTTTACGCTCTATCATCGAAAAGATATTGCAGGATGCAATGTTCAGCGTGCCGAGTGATGAAATGGCAGAACGGGTGATCGTTACAAAGGAATGTGTAACAAACGGTGCAAAACCGCTTATAGACAAAAATCCCGACCGTCTTTCAATAGGCAGCACAGCACCTGTGCTGGAAAGTAAAAGAACTCAATCAAGACGCAAAAAAGCGGAATAAAATCAAATAACGGAAGGATGAAAGCCCATGAACAGAGCAATGTCTGTTGTTGGGCTTTCTTTTCTTTTTGCGGCAATGATAAGCATTGTTGTCGGTGTAAAATTTGCGATGATGATCGCTGCTGTAGCATTTATTGCGTTTTTACTTCTTCTGATATTCAGGTCAACAAGAAAATACAAATCAATTATATGCGTAGCATTATGCGTTACCATTTGCTGCACTTATACCGCATACAAGATAAATGACGTTGAAAAGATAAAGTCTCTTGACGGACAAGAACGCTATATCTGTGCAACTATTGTTGACTATCCCACTAAAACGCAGAGTGGATATTCATATACTGTGGAAACTGTTCAAATCGAGAATAGCGCACTTGAAAAACTAAAGCTGATAGTATATACTAATGATATACTTGAAGCAGAAGTTGGAGATATCATTCAAGGCATTGCAGAACTTGAGAGCGATTATGCTTCTCAGGGATTTGATTATGCTGACGGAATATATCTTTCGGCAGCTATGTTTGACAGCGGATCAATCAGCATTATTCATACCGATAGTTCCGCTGACTATCTGTTTTGCAATATCCGTAATTACAGTAAAGGTGTTATAAATTCTGCGATGCCAAAAGAGCAGGCATCGGTAGTAAATGCATTTCTGTTTTCAGATAAATCAAATATAGATAATTCGCTGTATAATGATATTAAACTGTGCGGTCTATCGCATACTACTGCGACTTCGGGAATGCATCTTGCAATAATCGCCGGATTCGTTATGATGATACTGTCAGTATTCGGCGTGAATAAAAGAATAGGCGCAGGTATAGTAATTGTATTTTGTATGCTCTATATGCTTACGGTTGGATTTTTGCCGTCAATAGTTCGTGCAACTGTGATGATCGTGATATCACAGTTTGGCATAATTATCGGGAGAAAGGCTGACCCCATAAATTCACTTGGCATATCAGCGTTTATATTTGTGATGATAAACCCTTATTCTGCTGTGAACTGTGCACTTTTACTTTCAATGAGTGCAACACTTGCAATGGTTACCGTATCTATGCAGTTTTGCGAATATATCAGCCGAAAGATAAAAACACCTTTAAAGATAGTTGACCGTGTAGCAGTATTTATACTATCATCGTTATTTCAAACGGTCAGCGCCGTGTTGTTCACATTGCCCGTAATACTTGTATATATCAAAAGTGTATCAGTCATATCACCTATAGCAAACCTGCTGGTAACACCGTTTGTATCAGTGTGCGTGTGTGCAGGATTAATAACGGTGCTGTTTTTCGGCTTCGGACCTGCGGCAAAAATAGCGGAAATATCAGCGTCTGTATTTGCTGACATAGTGGAATTTCTGTCTGACTATGCAATACTTGCCGATGTTGAAGGAATAGCGGCAACTGTTTCAATAATTATTGCAGTCGCATGTGTGATAGTGTTTCTTATTTTACACAGGTATAAGGGCGTGCGTAAAAGATACGCATATATCTCGGTGTTTTCAACTCTTGTTATAACATCAATGATTATTTCATCAACGCTGTCGTACCTTACAAGGAACGATACTGACATCTTGATACTGCCATCCGGTAACGGACTTGCTTGTCTTGTTGAGGATACTCTTATCGGTGCAGGCGGAAACAGCGCAGAGTATTGCATTAAAAATGAATATACCGATGTAGAAACTATAATTATACCGTCTGATTATTCAATACATTCAAAATATGCAAAAAGTGCAATTCTTGATTATAATATCAAAGAAGTATATACTGCCCACTATAACGCAGAGGAGTATTATGCAACCGCTTTTTCTTATGGAGATAAATTGACTTGCCGAAAAGCAGAGTTACTGCTTTTCGTACAGGAAAGATCATCTGCTATAATGCTTACTGCGCAGCACTGTAAGGTATTGTTTGTTGATAAATATATAGATATTACTAAGCTACCGACCGACACTTTAAATGTTGATGCGCTGATAGTTGCAAACGAGCCGCCGGAGCATGTCGAAAGAATATCTGCCGATGCGGTAATCGTTTGTACCAACGATGAACCTGAACATGATTATAATTCGTATAACATATACTCTACCGCCGAAAGCGGGGATATCACTGTTAAGATACATAATGAAAAAGTATATATATTAGGAGGGTGAAAGAATGCAACCGGTAAATGAAGCCGAGCTTAATGAAAAGATAAAGCAGAAACAGTTTTCAAAGGTTTATCTTATATGTGGCGATGAAAGCTACTTAAAGCAGGTATATTGCAAGCGTATCTGCGATACGGCAGGTCAAGTTATTCCTGATTTTAATTTCATTAAGTGTGACGGAAAAACGCTCACTATGCAGCAGCTTCAGGATGAAGTATATCAAATGCCGGTGATGGCAGATACACGCTGTGTGCTTGTAGTTGACTATGATGCATCAGAACGAAAGGAGTCAGATGCAGAAGCGTTGAAAAATATACTCTCGGATATTCCCGAAACTACTGTTCTTGTCTTTATGCAGCAGACTGCCAATTTTGATGTAAACAAGCCGCCTGCAAAGTGGAACAGCTTTATAAAGCTTATCGAAAAATACGGTGAGATATTGGCATTTACAAAAAAATCTCCTGCCGAGCTTAAAAAATATATAACTGCGTATTGTAAACGTAAAAGCGTAAGTATAGATAGCTACACCGCAAAATATCTGGCTGATTTCACAGGCGGAGACCTGATGACTATTCGTTGCGAGGCAGACAAGCTTTGCGCTTATGTTACAAGCGGTTTTATTACCAAAGAGGATATTGATACCGTTTGTCACAGAACTCCCGAAAACAATAAATATGCGCTTTCAAATGCAATAATGAATACCAACACTTCGAATGCACTTAAGATTCTCAATGAGCTTATTGACAGTAGAATGGAATATACGGAGATATTCGGTGTTATCAGCAGCTGCATTCTTGATCTTTACAAGGTCAAAATAGGCTTTGCTGCAGGACTTAATGCAAAAGAAATAGCAAAGGAATTGGGCTTTGGTGAGCGCAGAGTTTTTGTAGTCGAAAATAATGAAAGAGCGGCAAAGCATATT
>JAFPAK010000335.1 GCA_017390825.1 Clostridia bacterium | reverse complement strand
GGTGCCGTTTATACTGATATTATTTCTGATGATTTCGAAATATACAGTTTTAATAGTGGAGATAATGGGTGGTTTGAAGTTTACGAGAATGGAGCGATAACCTCTGAATATACAGTAAAACTTGCAGATGACGGCAAGACTGTAACATGGCAGATCCCGGATATCACGCAGGACAATCAGCTTATAATATATGTCAAGCTCACAGATGAAAATCTCTCACTTACCGGCACGCACACCTTTAAAACAAATACTTCGGCAAATGTTGTAACAACTGCCGGAAATATTATTAGTGTAAATAATCCACAGCCTACCTTGATGCGCACTGTTAATTTGTCGGTCAGCGAGGCAGTAAAAAATGCAGAGTGGGTAAGTGTAAGTGAAGGCTCTGCGGTGATAACACTCGATGCATCGATACCTGATCAGGAAACCGAAACGCTCACACTTGCATCATCGGATACAACGGTAATACTTGACCGTTCATATTCAATGACCTTTAATAACTGCTACACAGCTGCAAATGAAGCTGCACAAAGCACGTTTGATGCATACAATGTTTCGTCATACGATTTATTAACTGCTGATAAGAAGGATGCAATATTCAACGCAGCGGCAAGCAAAGCGGGATATCAGGGCAATGATTACACCATAAATTCCGATGGAACATTGCTTGTTGACTCTTACCACGGTGCTTATTCCGAATGGTGCAAATGTGGCGAGCATGCGTATATATTAAAGCTTGAAAATGATGTAAGTCCGATTATTAATCGATATTTAGCTGATGATAGTGCAACAGGATTTAAGGTGCTTATCGACTCGCAATCAGTTGCTGAACAGTATCTTGTTGATGAAAATAATACGATGACTATTGATATTCAGTCAGAAGCGATTTTTGTTAACGGGGTCTGGATGGGATATAAATCTCTAAACAATCAGCCTGTGCTTATAGATGTGTGTGCGTTTAAAGAATGGGCTAATGAAAATGATATTTATATCGATGCCGATGCAGCTCACGGAAGTAATACATCATTTTACAGACCTTACGGTCATATGGGAAAAAATTCTGACGGAAAATATGAGATTATTACTCGTTACCAAGAAGTCAAAATTAAAATAGGAGATAGCTATGTAAACGTTACCAACTCTAACGGCACATCACTTCAAGTACCGCTTGTAGGCGATTATGCCAAAGGATGCGTCGACTATCTTGCTGATGCTCAGGACGGCTTGCAGCAGGTAGTGGACACTGTATTTGCGGCAGACGGTACGAGAGTAGGTTATATGCAATTTGGCGGCTCTAATTCTGTAATTTACAATAACGGAGAATATTACACTACCGCAGAATCTTCGCTCAACGATATTGTAACATATCGAAATCCGAGCAGTACTTCACGTGAGGCTTCAAATCTTACATATCATCGAATAAAAAACGGTGAAGCTACATATTACAATGTCGGTCTTGATGATGCTACAAGCAAACTCGTTCCAAATTTGGCTAACGGAAGTGGTGCTAACGCAACTCAGTTTGTATTGTTTGTGTCAGATGGTAAGCCTAACAGCGCTGACGACGAAACATATTACGAATCACAGGTCGAAAAGCTCGTCAATAAGATCAAAAATATCGACGGCGTTGAAAAGGTTTATTTCTACACAGTAGGTATTAACCTTTCCGAAGACGACTCACTTTATCTACGCAAGATGGCTGAAATAGCAAACAGGATCGAAGGAGTCACAGGAGCATACGGTGATTATATTGACGTAAAATCTGCCTCTGACTTAGGTACGCAGATAAAAGGCGAGATTATTCAGCAGATTGCAACGCTTTCCGCATATACCGATGTCATTTCTGACGATTTCGAGGTAGATACCGCCCGCACCGACGGATGGTACGAAATATATGAGGACGGTGTTGATGTAACCTCCGACTATACGGGAACTATATCGCTTGGAAATGACGGCAAGACCGTGACATGGGGTATTCCCGATATCGCCAAGTCCAACGAGCTGAAGATATATATTAAGCTTAAGGACGAGAATATGACAAAAGAGGGAACAAATTATTTCCCGACAAATGATTCAGCAAAGCTCGCTGTCGGTGATGATATTTATACACCGGATAACGAGAAGCCAATACTCAAACGAACATACGGTGAGCCCGATGTTCATAAGAGCGCAGAATGGCAGTCCGACTATCTTAGCAGCGGATATGCAGATATTACTCTGACCGCTCACGATCCGTACAATAATGCGGACGTAACCACCACAGTTCCATCGGATACAACGGTAATACTTGACCGTTCATATTCAATGACCTTTAATAACTGCTACACAACTGCAAATGAAGCTGCACAAGCCTTGTTTGATACATATGGTGTTTCGTCATACGATGCATTAAATGCTGAACAGAAAAATGCAATATTCAACGCAGCAGCAGCCAAAGCGGGATATCAGGGCAATACAGTTACATTAAAGAATGGAACCACTATACTCGATGTCGGTCCTGGATACGGTGCATATTCGGAGTGGTGCGGCTGTGAAGAGCACGCATATATCATAAAGATCACCGATACGGTAGGTGAGACGCTTAAACGGTATCTCAACGATACGACCACAACCGGATTGAAAGTGCTTATTGATTCAAAAGAGAAGGCCGAGCAGTATCTTGTAGATAAACAAGATAATTATACAATCAAGATCGGTACTGATAGTATGTTTATCAACGATGTCTGGTTTGGTTACGCAGCAGATACAAATAACCAAGGATTGCTTCTTGATGTCCACGCATTTAAAGAGTGGGCTGCAGCAAATAATGAGTATATTGCTGCAGATGGTAATTACGGATATAATGCCAATTTTTATCGACCGTATGGTCATTTAGGCAGAAATTCCGAAGGCAAATATGAAATAATTACCAAATTTTTAAATGCACAGATCAAAGTTGGTGGCAGCTATGTGGATGTTACCAATTCCAAAGGGTCAGCACTTCAAGTACCGCTTGTAGGCGATTATGCCAAAGGATGCGTCGACTATCTTGCTGATGCTCAGGACGGTCTTCAAAAAGTGGTTGAAACCGTTTTTGCTGCGGATGGATCAAGAGTAGGTTATATGCAATTTGGCGACTCTAATTCTGTAATTTACAATAACGGAAAATATTACACTACCGCAGAATCTTCGCTCAACGATATTGTTACATACAGAAATCCCGAAAGCACATCAAGAGAAGCTACAAATCTTACATATGAAAGAATAAAAAACGGAGCTGCTACCTTGTATAGTAAAGGACTTAATGATGCTGCAAGCTCTCTTGTTCCGAATCTTGCATCCGGCGGTGCCAACAAAACACAGTTTGTGTTATTTGTGTCTGACGGTAAGCCCTCCGATCCCGACAGTGAGACATATTACCGATCACAGGTCGAAACGCTCGTCAATAAGATCAAAAAAATCGACGGCGTTGAAAAAGTGTATTTCTACACGGTAGGTATCAATCTTAGCGAGGAGGATTCGATCTATCTGCAAAAGATGGCGGAGTTTGCTAATAGCATTGATGGTGTTACAGGCGTTTACGGTGATTATATTGATGTTCAGAACGCTGCCGATCTCGGCACAGAGGTAGGTACCAAGGTATCGCAGGTTGCGTCAGGCTCAGCAGTATATACCGATGTACTTTCAGAGTATTTTGAGTTTGTTGAGCCGTTGTCCTACAAGCTTACCATTGCAGACGATAAGAATTATACAGAGAACGCATCTGTGGTAATGCAGAGCAGCAGCGTTTCGTACAGTGCTGATACGCTCACCTGGATAATTCCCGAGCCAACTAAATACTCGAAGCTTACCTTCACGGTAAAGCTTAAAGACAGCTATATGAGTTCGGGTGTCACAAATGTACCGACCAATGCATCGGCAATATTTGAATCGGCTGATGAGGTCTGGAGCGATTCCGCCGAGGATGAGAACTATCTAATCGAAAAGCCAAAGTTGACTTATGAAAATGCAAGCGTTGCGGTAGATAAGTCAATTGAGTGGATATCATCAGACGGTATCGCAAGGGTTACTGCAACTCTTGCCGTCAGAGGTTCAAGCGGTGAGGCAAGCTTTACCGATTCTATCAACACTTCGGTGTTTGAGTATTATTCGGGCTACGCTCCTGCTTCAAGTGTGGGTGATGCGCCCATTGTATCTAATGACGTCGTTAGCTGGAGTAAATCGGATATGTCCTATAACGACGGTATCGTAACACTCACATATTATATCAAGGTCAAAAGCCTTGAGCAAAACGGCACACTTGAGGATAGCGCAACCGACAAAGGACCGACCTTTAAATTCGGCGATCAAATCTGTACAGAAACAAGCGGCGAAAGCACTTTCTCTATGACAACGCTTGATATCGAGTACAATAAATTCAGCGTCACAGCCCGTGTGTCCGACAAGAATAACACGAACCTACCGACTGCTTACACCATCAAGGACAGCAGCGGTATAGAATTTGCCGTTAAGGTAGATAGCAATGATGTTTACACCAATACATCGTCTGCAAATGCAGAGATCGGCGCCGGTACTTATACCTTTAATGAATATAATGGCAGTACCCATATGGTAAGCGGAGAAAATCTTACTGTCACCTACGATATCAATTACACCGACACTAATGTATTGGAAACAGAAAATACAAGCTCGTATACAGCAACTACCCTCACAACGCAGGTTGTTAAAAAAGGAACAGCGAATACCACAAGCGCTACTGTGACATTTATAAATGATTACACGGTAACTTCTATCGGCTTTGAGGTAGTCAAGAAGGGTACAGACGGCAAAAGCTATGGCGGGGCAGAGTTTAAGCTATATGAGGGAACGGGAGACAGCAAGACTTTGCTGACCACGCTCATCACCGCTGAAACTACCGGCATAGGCACATATTCAGGCACTTTAAGTGCAGGTAAAACATATACGCTAATCGAAACTAAAGCTCCGGGCGGTCTTGAGCTTTATGGTGAGGAGATAGTATTTACTGCAAACGCTTCATCAAGTGGCAGTATGATAACCTATAATGCCGATACCAATAAGCTTACCTGCACGGTAACAGATACGATCACGGCGGAGGTGATTGAAATGCCCGAAACCGGCGGATATGCGCTGTATGTTATTATTGCAGGCATTGCGATGATGCTCATCGCAGCAATATATCTTGTTGTCACTAAAAGACGCAGGAATGACGATGACGAAGAATAGTCATCATTAAATCAAACTTTTCCGCCTGAAAAGCTGCAGTTTTCAGGCGGTGGGGGATAATGAATAATTTTAAGGAGAAATTTTTATGAAAATGTTCAGACGAATTTCAGCGCTTGTTCTATGTTTAGTTCTGTTGTCAGCTACTTGCATAGTTGCAAGTGCAGCAGTACTTGTTGACACAAGTAAAAAAGGTTCAATCACTATCTACACATACGAAAGTAAAAAAGATGATGTTGATAACGAATTGGATCTTGGTGTTAAAGGTGATGCTACCGGTGAAGAGATGGAAATTCCAACAGGCTACACAGCACTCGAAGGAGTTGAATATCAGCTCTGTTCTGATGATGGTACTGCTATTTCAGGCAAAACTGCAACAACTAATGCTAAAGGCGTTGCAACATTTGGAGATCTTGAGCAGGGAACTTATTTTGTTAAAGCAACAACAATTCCAAAAAACGTTACAACAACTATTGCTGACATGAAAGTAACCATTCCTATGACAAACCCAGACGGTGATGGTTTCATCTAT
>JAFPAK010000334.1 GCA_017390825.1 Clostridia bacterium | reverse complement strand
TGCAATTTGGATAGGCTTTACATTGGTACTGATGTACATTGCAGTTGCTTCGCAGATGTCAATTGTTTATGGTCTTGTTATTGCTTTTTTGATGGTTTTGCCTTTTGGTATCGCAAATTATATAATTGCATTTTTTACATTTCCGCCAATAAAAAAGTATGTTCTCGATCCGTATTATGAAGAGCATCCTGAAGAAACCTCAAAATCTGTTGATTCTTCTTTTTATAAAGAGCAGGAAAAAGAACTGCCTGAATTTGTATACCACAACGGAAAAATGGTACACAGAAGTGCACTTCAGGAAGAACAGGTATTTAGCGATAAGAACATTTTGGATGATTACAACAAATAGTAAAGTGCCCTTCTGAAGAAGGGCACTTTTTATCTTTTCAAATTGTAAAATGCGTCAAAACCACAGTATTTACCGGATACTGATAATTGCTTTTCGATCTCCATAAGTCTGTTGTATTTACATACACGTTCGCTTCTTGAAAGCGATCCCGTTTTTATCTGCCCAACATTTAATGCAACTGCAAGATCAGCAATTGTTGTATCTTCGGTTTCACCTGAACGATGCGACATTATTGCAGTGTAGCCTGCACGCTTTGCTGTCAATATTGCATCAATTGTTTCCGAAAGCGTACCAATCTGATTGGGCTTTATTAAAATAGAATTTGCTGCACCGTGAGCTATACCTTTTTCCAATCGTTTTACATTTGTTACAAACAGGTCATCCCCGACCAACTGCACCTTGTCGCCGATAATTTGAGTTAGCAGTGCTGTGCCTTCAAAATCGTTTTGGTCAATTCCATCTTCAATAGAAATAATAGGGAAGTCATTGCAGAGTTGCTGATACATATCTATCATTTCATCTCTGTCAAGCTTTTTGTTTTCGCCGTTAAGAACATACAATTCCTCACTTTTAGAATACAATTCGCTTGCTGCAACATCAAGTGCAAACATAATATCATGTCCCGGTGTGTATCCTGCACGCTCGCAAGCTCGCATCAGATATTCCAAAGCTTCGCGATTGGAAGAAAGCATCGGTGCAAATCCGCCCTCATCACCGACTGCTGTGCTATGGCCGTTTTCGTCAAGCAATTTCCTTAATGCATGGAATATTTCACTACCTGCTCTTACTGCTTCACAAAGCGCTTTTTCACCCACAGGCATTATCATAAATTCCTGAAAATCTACGGAGTTGTTTGCGTGCGAGCCACCATTCAATACATTCATCATCGGCGTTGGAAGTAAATGAGCAGAAATACCGCCAATATACTGCCATAATGGAATATCGAGAGTATTAGCTGCCGCATGTGCAGTAGCTAAGGACACACCTAAAATTGCGTTTGCACCAAGATTTGATTTATTCGGTGTTCCATCAAGTTTGCACATTGCATTATCGATTTTTCGTTGTTCAAACACACTGAATTTACCGGATATCTCATCATTAATTTTCGTGTCTACTCCGCCGGCAGCAACAAGTACGCCCTTCTTATTGTACCTTTCTGTTCCATCACGCAACTCATGTGCTTCATGCTCACCGGTAGAAGCGCCGGATGGAACACAAGCGACCCCACTTGTACCATATTCTGTTATGACTTTTACCTTTAGCGTTGGGTTTCCTCTTGAATCAAGAATTTCCGATGCTGTTATTTTACTAATTTTACACATTTTATCGATCACCGTCCGTTAAAAAATTCGCTAATATTATGGGCAAATTGTTAATATTTAATACATATCAAAAAAATAATAAAAACAACTTGAATTTTTGCATTATATGTATTATAATAACTAGTAGTCTATATACCTTCCGTGCATTTAAGTATGCGGACGGTCGGGTCCTGTGCGACGGGCCGCTGTGAACCATGTCAGGCGGGGAACCGAGCAGCATTAAGCGGATGTGTCCGTGCGCCGCAGTCAACCTGTCGTCCGCAGACTTAAATGCACGGCTTTTTTATTTACATTCAGTTGGGAGGAAAATATATGTATCAGGCTTTATACCGCAAATATCGTCCGCGTACTTTTACAGAGCTATGCGGTCAGGATCATGTATCTCGCACTTTGAAAAGTCAAGTGGAATCGGGAACAGCCTCCCATGCATATCTTTTTTGCGGCTCGAGAGGCACAGGAAAAACTTCAAGTGCAAAGATACTGTCAAAGGCGCTCAACTGCCTTCACCCACAAAACGGTGACCCATGTAATGAATGTGAGATGTGCAAAGGAATTGATAATGGCAGTGTAATGGATGTATTTGAAATTGACGCTGCTTCAAATCGCGGTATTGATGATATTCGTGATCTGCGTGATAAGATTGCATACGCTCCTGCACAAGCAAAGTTCAAGGTTTATATTATTGACGAGGTGCACATGCTTACCGATCAGGCGTTCAATGCATTGCTCAAAACCATTGAAGAGCCACCAAGCCATGCAGTTTTTATACTTGCTACTACCGAATCACACAAAATTCCTGCAACTATTATGTCTAGATGTCAAAGATACGATTTTTCAAGAATCGCATCTGAAACGATTGCAGAACGAATTATCGAAGTATGCGGTAAGGAAAACATTGAATGTGATGCCGACGCCGCAATGCTTATTGCGAAGCTTGCAGACGGCGGTATGCGTGATGCGCTGTCGTTGCTTGATATGTGTGTCGGATCGGGTGAAAGAATTACTGAAAATACAGTTTCAGAATGTGCAGGCATCACCGGAAGATCCCATTTGTTTAATATAGTTGACGGAATCGAAAAGAAAGATATCACTTCGCTTTTAACATTGCTTGATGAGCTATATGACAATTCTTGTGATATGGAAAGACTTTGTAACGAACTTGTATCTCATTACAGAGATCTTATGATGGCTAAAACCGCAAAGAATCCTTCTTTGCTTATTACCGCTACCAAAGAAGATCTCGATAGCATTGTCACACAGGCAAAAAGCATCAGCTTTGAAAGCATAATGTATGCAGTGGATAAATTTTATGACTGTATAGAGAATATGAAAAGCGGTGCAAATAAGCGTACAAGTGTCGAGGTTGCTTTAATAAAGCTTTGCACACCTTCACTGGACACATCGCTTGCTTCTTTAACAGCACGAATAGGCGCAGTTGAGGACAAAATGAATTCAGGAAAGCTTTTTGCCACAGTTGATTCTGCAGCCCCTTCCGCTTCAGAGAAGACTGTCATTTCTCCTGAAGGGAAAATTAATCATCC
>JAFPAK010000333.1 GCA_017390825.1 Clostridia bacterium | reverse complement strand
GGATTAATACCTTTAAGCTTTATGTTTACAGTGTTGTTTTTGATACATGGCAGAGAAAATACAACCGCAGCACCCTTAGACTTATCAGGAGAATAAATTTCAAGCGCAGAAAAGCCGTCTTTTAAAGCTTCAGATGAATCGGGTGTGTGGTGACACATCTTTGCCGTAGGCAAAATCGGCCGGATAAACTCTTTGTAGATATCTGTACTGTGTTTAACAAACTCCATCTGCAACGGATTCAACGAAGCTGCCGCAGGGGCAACAACATTAAGCGACATATGGGTAAGCATAGTATTTCTCATCTGCAAATCAAAAGAGCCGAAAGAATGACACCCCATACCCGCAAAGAGTCTGTCAACACGCTCGGGCGGCAAAGCCATTGTCATACCGTTTGTAATATAAAGCGAATGCGGTGCACACTGACAATCGGAAACCCATGTATGATTGAACGCTTTCATCATGCCAAGGTCTGTCCTTCCGCCGCCACCTGCACAGTTTTCAAATATCACATTCGGAAAACGTTCTTTTAGCCTGCGGAAAATGCCGTATATTGCATTAAAATGCCTCATAGAAGTACATTCATTTCTGCCTGACCCTGTATCACGTACGCCGAAATAATCCTTATAATCAACATTGCAGTCAATTCTTAACAAATCAAGTTTGTACTCGGTTATTATACGAGCAAGGTCATTTTCCGCCCATTCGGCAACTTCAGGATTCGAGTAATCTGCAAATACATTACTGCGTTCCCCAAACACGTTTTTTGCACGCCATTCTGGATGTTCGCTGTAATTAGCACTAAGTCTGCCTACACAGTCAATATCAACCCAAAGGCCGAATTTAAGTCCTTTTTCGTGACAATAGTCAACTATCTCCCCTATTCCATTCGGATATCTGTCAGCATCAGGTACATTAATCGAATTATAGTCACCCCAACTCGTCTCCAATCCGGGAGGACAAGCCCAACCTGCATCAACGATAAACACTTCCGCACCCATTTCAGCAAGCTGATCAATAAACTTCTTACTTGTCTCAACGCTCATATCGTGTTCAGCACCCATGCCTGCACCTATAAGCAAATTGGTGCAATCAGATTGAAACACAGAGCGTCTGATATGCTCGTGCATCTGATATACAGCATCATCAATATCGCCGTGAACAAGGCCCATATGTACTTCAGGTGTAATAAGAGTTTCATTTTCACGAAGTACATACATTGGATTGTGGGCAAGAATTTCCGCTTTAAAAGAGAGATGAGACGAAGTGTTTTCGGATTTTGCGTTATTATCAAGCGTAAATCTGCAACCGCCGCTCCACCCGATTTGTGCAAACCATATTTTTCCGAGAAGATTGTTACGGACAAAAACAAGCGGATGTCTGAAACGGTCACGGTTAAATCGGGTATCAATACTTGTCACTTCGGTCTGCAAAGGTTTCCAACAGAATTCGCCTTCCCTGCCCCATCTGTCATCAGAAAAATATCCGACTGAATAAATTTCATCTTCAGCTATACCTACAGCAAGTTTTTCGGTATCCATATCCTCAAGACCGCCGCTGATAAGGCTGAGCCTGCTGATATTCACAGGAATATCTGACAAATTTTCAATCTCAAAATAGCGTGTAAACATTTGCGTACCATCAAGAACAGTATGAACTTTTATTCTCAAAGGCTTAATATTGCTGTTTAAAATTAATGTTGAATGAATATTATCTTCCGATTTTTCTACAGTAAAATCGACAAACTTCAAATCATAATCAACGCTTTGGCCGTCGACTTCTATATTAAAAGCAAACGGTTCGGTATAATATCTGCGGTCAAGATGAGTCGGAAAATTTGACAGCACATCAAGCGGATAACCTGCCGCATTGTAGCCGCAGGAAATCAGTGCACCGTTATAAAACTTCTCTTCATAAACCATATTGCCGCTTCTGTAACAAAACGTGGGATTATCGCCTTTTTTTACATATACATCAAAAAAATCACGGTTATCCATACATATCAGTCCTTATATATTGATATAAATTAAGTATTACACAAACAAAAATCTTTGTCAATCATCCGAGCGCAACATCAAGCGACATCATAATTGAAAAACCTGCTGCAAAAAACAACGTGCTAATATCACTGTTTTTTCCTCTCGACATATTCGGTATCAAT
>JAFPAK010000332.1 GCA_017390825.1 Clostridia bacterium | reverse complement strand
GATCAAATCTGGCTTTATCGACGGTGAAGTTATCCCTGTAGAGAAAGTCAAATATCTCGCAAAACTTCCTACAAAAGAAGGTCTTATCGCAAAGGCTCTCGGAAGTCTCAAAGCTCCTATCTCGAACCTTGTTTACGCTCTCAACGCTATCAAGGACAAGAAGAGCGAAGAAGAAGCAGCCTAATTTACTGCTCACAAATTTATTTAATTTTATTTAATTGGAGGAAACTAAAATGGCATCAGAAAAGATCGCAAAGTTTATTGAAGACGTAAAAACACTTTCAGTTCTCGAACTCGCAGAACTCGTAGAAGCACTTGAAGAAGAATTCGGCGTATCAGCAGCAGCTCCGGTTGTAGTTGCTGGTGGCGCAGCAGCAGGCGGCGACGCAGCAGCTGCTGAAAAAACAGAATTTGATGTTGTACTTGCAAGCGCAGGCGCTTCAAAAATTCCGGTTATCAAAGTTGTTCGTGAGCTCACAGGTCTTGGCCTTGCAGAAGCAAAAGCTAAGGTTGACGGTGCTCCCGCAACTCTTAAAGAAGCTGCTTCTAAGGACGACGCTGAAGCTATGAAAGCTAAGCTCGAAGAAGCAGGCGCTACAATCGAACTTAAATAATTTTAAGTCTACATTAAAAGCCACAGGGAAACCTGTGGCTCAGACTACTGACAAACCCACCGAAAATTCGGTGGGTTTGAGATTTTAATATAAAATTCAGGAAAGATTGCAAAATACCCTTGCCAGCAAGGATATTTGCGATCTTTTTCATATTCTGCACCGCTGCGGTGAGTAAGCATTGTTCTTCAACTTTCGCAAGACCACGCATGCGGCAATAGCGAAGCCCATGCAGTTCCTTTGAATCTGCGAAGCTTCGCTCAATTGTTTCTTTTCGGCGTTTATATATCTTCTTACCGTATTCGGTATGGGTAAAGGTGTATGCCTCATCCTTGTAATCTTCCCATACATGACGGCGCAAACTTTTGGTTTTTTGTTTCGCACTTAAACACATCTCCCGTCTAGGACATTTTTCACATCTGTCGTTTTTGCATTTGTATTCCTTGTATCCGTTTCTGTCGGTTGTTACATATTCCAAATAATTTCTCTCAGGACAGATGTATATATCCCACTCAGGTATGTATGTATATTTATATTTTCCGTATTTTCCTTTTTGATGGCACCCTCTTCTTTTTCCCATTGCGGCGTTTATGTTTAAATCGTGTAATTCTTTGCATATTGCTGAAGTATTGTAGCCTGCATCCAAACCTACAGTCTTTATATTAAATCCAAATGTTTCTTTTTGATACAATAATCTTTCTATATATGGCTTTACATCGTTTACATTGCCGGGAGTTACATATGTATCTGTTATTATGTTATTCTTTGAGTCGACTGTTCTATGGTCAAGATAAAAGAAACCTTTCGGCTTTCCTTCTCTGTGCATAAATCCGCTTTCGGGGTCGGTTGTGCTTTTCTTGATTGTTTTTGTTTTTCCTCCCTTGCCTCCGCCTTTTTTGTTCTCATCGTCATCAAAGTAATCTTCATCATCTTCTTTTTCGGGTTTTACGGGCGCTTCCTCAAATTTTAGCGGTTTCTTTCCGTGTGCCATTCTATCTTCGTTTATTGAATTATTTAATTCTTTTATATACGCTTGGCTTTCTTGTTCTACTATTGCTTCTTCAAATCTATTCTTATTTGCATTTGCCTTTAAATGTGTGCTGTCACTGTACAATACTTTTCCGTCTACTAATTTATTTTCAATTGCTTGTCGTAATATCTCATTAAATATTCTTCTCGGTATATCTGTGCCGTTAAATCTTCTTATTCTATTTTGCCAAATTACGCTTGCATCGGGGATTTTATCCTCTATTCCGTACCCCAAGAACCAACGATATGCCAAATTAACTTTGACTTCTTCCACCAATCTTGTTTCACTTCTAATTCCATACAAATATCCGATGAAAAGCATTTTAAACATTATTTCAGGCTCTATCGCAGGGCGACCGTTATCTGCACAGTAATACGGCTTGCATATTTCGTTGATAAATGAAAAGTCTATATATTTATCTATTTTTCTTAAAAGATGGTCCTCTGGTACTAAATTTTCTATGTATACAAGTTCCATTTTTGATTGTCTTGATGTGGATGGTTTAAGCATTGAACTCCCTCTTTTTATGCGGTTTTTCTATGCTTTTATTATACCATATTTGCGGTGATTTTTGCACTATTTTTTCATTTATTTGCAAAAAAATGACCGCCGACTTTAACTTTGTCAGCGGTCTGAACCCCATTTTTAAATGGGGTTGGAACATTATTCTTTGACTAATACCTTTTCAATTTTGCCGACATACATAATGTGATAGTC
>JAFPAK010000331.1 GCA_017390825.1 Clostridia bacterium | reverse complement strand
CCAGCGACACGGGGATCTTGCTGCCCATGATGATGCTGCCCCGTTTAATGTAAAATCCATATAAACTGTTGCCTTACTGCCATTGGTTTCAAGGCTTCTTCTAAGCACCTGCATACCTATCTCGCTATCAATGCCAAAGGAAACCATACTGTATTTAGCAGCAGTATCTGATGAGGTGAGCTTAACACCGTTTTCAGTATCGGTGACTGTCATTTCACCGTCAAGCTTATTATCGCTTGATGCTTCTGCAAACAAAAGCTTGGAAGCCGCAGTTGTAGGTTCGGTTGAAGAAGCTGTGGGCAACGCTTCAAGTCCGATTATTGCCTTACGGAGCTTCAACACATCCTTACCATTGATTTTTCCGTCGGAATTTACATCCGCTGCGTCTTCGTTTATCTCATTTTCAAGACCTACTATGTACTTACGCATGAGCAACACATCCTTACCATTGATTTTTCCGTCATCATTACAGTCACCCAGCACAGCACCGCTTGCTGTAAGTCCGCCGACGAATAGAACGGACATCATAATAAAAACTGTTAGCAATATAGATATCATTCTTTTCATTTTTTGACCCCCCTATGATAAATGAATATTAATTTAATGCACAAGCATTTTGCTGATATAATTATACTATGGCAGACGTTATAAGTCAACAGAATTCAAAACCTGACAATGTTTTAGTATAATTTTTGCAAAGTTACTGTATTTTTTAAAAATAGTCCTTTTCTTTTATTGATTTCCGTGATATAATTATGTAGTTGTATTTTAAGGTAAGAGGTAAATAAAATGGAATATATTTTCTCAAACAAGGTGTCAACTCTTGCTCCTTCGGTTATAAGAGAAATACTTAAATTCACATCAACGCCGGGTATGATTTCTTTTGCGGCAGGCAATCCTGCACCGGAGGCATTTCCGTGTAAAGCGGTTGCGAAGATAACTGCGGATATTATGCAAAATGATCCTATCAATGCTTTGCAGTATTCGGTAACGGAGGGTTATGCGCCTCTTCGTGAAACAATGAAGAAATATATGAACACAAAATACAATGTAGGAAGAGATTTTGATGATCTTATCATCACTGCGGGTGCACAACAGGTAATGGATCTTGCAACAAAGTCGCTATGCAATGAGGGTGATGTCATCATATGCGAAGCACCGACCTTTATCGGATCACTCAATGCATTCCGCTCATACGGTGCAAAGCTTGTCGGCGTACCTATGCAGCCAGACGGTATGGATACCGAAATACTGGAGGAAATACTAAAAAGCGAAAAGAATGTACGTTTTATCTATACAATACCTAATTTCCAAAACCCAACAGGTATTACAACAAGCTTAAAAAAGCGCAAAGAAATATATGAGCTTGCAAAAAAATACAACACGCTTATACTTGAAGATAACCCATATGGCGAAATTCGCTTCGACGGCGAAGCTATCCCATCTATAAAATCCTTTGATGAGGAAGGTGTGGTTATCTATGCCGGCTCATTTTCAAAGGTGCTCTCTCCCGGACTTCGTGTAGGATACACAGTTTGTCCTAAAACGGTGCTTGCAAAAATGATATGCTGCAAGCAGACAAGTGATGTGCATACATCTATCCTTTCGCAGATGATAGCAAATGAATTTGTTACTAAATGTGATTTTGACGCTCATCTTGAAAAGATAAGAGGTATATACCGCCGTAAATACGGTATTATGTCCGAACTTATGACCGAGCATTTTGACGGCAAGATAACCTTTCAGCAGGTTGAAGGCGGCTTGTTCCTTTGGTGCCGTCTTCCCGACACAGTAGATATGATGGATTTCTGCACTACAGCAGTAAAAAACAATGTTGCACTTGTTCCCGGTAATGCGTTCCTTATCAACGAAAAAGACGAGTGTCACTATTTCAGAGCAAACTATTCAACTCCTACTGATGAACAGTTAAAAAAAGGTGTTGAGATTTTGGGCGAACTTTGTAAAAAGCTTTAATTCAGAGAGGAATATAATATGAACCACGATAAAATCATTCTTACCGGCGACCGTCCGACCGGCAGACTTCATGTAGGTCATTATGTAGGCTCATTGAAACGCCGTGTTATTTTGCAGAATTCCGGTGAATATAAAAAGACATTTATTATGATCGCCGATGCACAGGCGCTCACCGATAATATTGAAAATCCCGAAAAGGTACGCAGCAACATCATCGAGGTAGCACTTGACTATCTTTCCTGCGGACTTGATCCGACTAAATCAACGCTGTTTATCCAGTCACAGATACCGGAGCTTTGCGAACTGACCTTCTATTATATGGATCTTGTAACGGTATCCCGTCTTCAGCGCAATCCAACTGTAAAATCAGAAATACAGATGCGTAATTTTGAAGCAAGTATACCTGTCGGCTTTTTCACATATCCGATAAGTCAGGCAGCCGATATTACTGCTTTCAAGGCAACTACCGTACCGGTAGGTGATGATCAGCTTCCGATGATCGAGCAGACCCGTGAGATAGTTCGCAAGTTCAATACAGTCTACTCCCCTGTTCTTGTTGAACCTGACGCTTTGCTACCCGACAACGCCGCTTGTATGCGTCTGCCGGGTATTGACGGTAAAGCAAAGATGAGTAAATCACTCGGCAACTGTATTTATCTTGCAGACACAGCTGACGAGGTACGAACAAAGATAATGAGTATGTACACCGATCCTACTCACCTTCTCGTTTCCGATCCGGGTCACCTTGAAGGCAACACGGTATTCACATATCTTGATGCATTCTGCCGTGACGAGCATTTTGAGCGCTATCTGCCTGACTATGCTAATCTCGACGAGCTTAAAGCACATTATGAGCGTGGCGGATTAGGTGATGTAAAAGTTAAGAAATTCCTCAACAATGTAATGCAGGAGGAGCTTGAGCCGATCAGAGCACGCCGTAAGGAATTCCAACAGGATATCCCCGAAATATATAATATCCTCAAAAAAGGCAGCGAGGCTGCAAGAGAGGTTGCAGCAAGCACACTTAATGAAGTAAAATCTGCTATGAAGATCAATTATTTTGACGATGCAGAGCTTATAAAATCACAGTCAGAAAAATATTCAGCAGAATAAAAGGAGCTACCGTTATGAATTTTAAACAGTTTAAGAGCGGAACTGATATCAGAGGCATTGCAGCCGAGGGTGTTGAAGGCGAGCATATTAATCTTACCGACGAGGTTATCAGCAGTATTACCGATGCTTTTATAGTATGGTACACAAATAAATACCATAAATCTGCAAATGAGCTTAGCATTTCAGTTGGCCACGATTCAAGAATCTCAGCCGAAAGAATCAAAACAGCAGTTATTAATTCGCTTGTTTCAGTAGGTGTAAATGTAGTTGACTGCGGTCTTTCATCGACTCCGGCTATGTTTATGACAACGGTACACCATAGCTGTGATGCGGCTGTACAGATAACCGCTTCACATCATCCGTTTAACCGCAACGGTCTTAAATTCTTCACCCGTGACGGCGGTCTTGACGGAAAGGATATTTCAGATATTCTGGCTCTTGCTGAAAACGGTGCAAAGTGCAACGAAAACAAAGGCACTGTTGAGAAATACGACTTTATGAGCGATTATTCCGCAATTCTGCGTGATATGATAATCAAGGAAGTAAACTGCGGCGAAAAGCCTCTTTCAGGGCTTAAGATCGTTGTTGACGCAGGAAACGGTGCAGGCGGTTTTTATGCTGAAAAAGTATTGGCTCCTCTGGGTGCTGATATCACCGGAAGCCAGTTTCTTGAGCCTGACGGTATGTTCCCAAACCACATTCCCAATCCAGAAAACAAAGAAGCTATGGCTAGTGTAAGCGGTGCTACTGTTAAGAACAATGCTGATCTCGGCGTAATTTTTGATACCGATGTTGATAGAGCTTCCTGCGTTAGTTCAAACGGCAAGGAGATAAACCGCAACCGCATCGTTGCACTTGCATCTGTTATAGCACTTGAGAATGTAAAAGGCGGTACAGTTGTTACCGACTCAGTTACATCAAGCGGACTCAAAACATTTATTGAAGATACGCTCGGAGGTCATCACCATCGCTTTAAGCGCGGATACAAGAATGTTATTGACGAGGCTATCCGTCTTGATAAGGAAGGTACTCCGGCTCCCCTTGCTATTGAAACCTCGGGTCACGCAGCATTTAAGGAAAACTACTATCTTGATGACGGTGCTTATCTTATTACAAAGATAATCATCAAGGCAGCACAGCTTCGTGAAAACGGCAAGACAGTTGACGATCTCATTGCTGAGCTTAAAGAACCAAAGGAAGAAAAAGAATACCGCTTTAAAATACTTTGTGAGGATTTCGGCGACTACGGAAGATCAGTCATCAACAATCTTGAAAAGTATGCTTCCGATATGGGATGGGACATTGCGCCTGATAATCATGAGGGTATCCGTGTATCACTGCTTGACGGTTGGTTTTTGCTTCGTCTTTCGGTGCATGACCCGATAATGCCGCTCAATATTGAAAGTGATGCCGTCGGCGGTGTTGCGCCTATCGCACAAGAGCTTAAAAAGTTCCTTTGTGAATGCGAAAAACTTGATATAACACCTATAAAATAATTTAAATTTTTTGAGAAAATCGGCAAACCTTTTGGGGTCAAAAATACACTATATAAGTGTAAGCTTACCAAAAGGGCAGCCGTTTTCATAAGCCAATATGAAAGGAGGCTGTTTTAAATGAGTTACATAAAGGAATCAGCTAAACAGCTTGAAATCAAAGGAAATTATGATGTTGTAGTAGCAGGCGGAGGTATTGCCGGTATTTCTGCTGCGCTTTCAGCAGCAAGGCTCGGCGCTAAAACTCTGCTTGTTGAAAAGCAGTATATGTTGGGCGGTCTGGCAACGCTCGGACTTATCACTATCTACCTTCCGATTTGCGATGGTGAAGGCAGACAGGTTTCTTTCTCAATAGCGGAGGAACTACTGCATTTATCTATAAAGCACGGTTGGGAGGATAAGTATCCTGCACCGTGGCTTGAAAACGGAACAGTTGAAGAAAAGAAAAAACACCGTTTTGAAGTTCAGTACAATGCTAATGTCTGCGCTATTCTTATGGAGCAGTTACTTATTGACAACGGCGTTGAAATACTGTACGGCAGCTCTATCTGCAGTTCTATCGTTAAAAGAGATAAGATCAAGGCACTTGTTATTGAAAACAAGTCCGGCAGATATGCAGTTGAATGCAAGAGCGTTGTTGATGCAACAGGTGATGCAGATGTAGTTCATCTTTCAGGTGAAGAAACAGCAATGTTCAAGCAGAAAAATGTACTTGCAGGCTGGTATTATTATCACGATAAGGATAAGCTAAAGCTCAAAATGCTTGGATTTTCTGATGTGCCTGATAAATACAAAAAACCCGAAGACGATCAGAAACTGCCGAGATATGAGGGTCTTGAGGCTGATGAGGTATCTAAAATGGTTACCGATTCACACAAATTCTTGCTTGACAATTTCCTGAAAGACGGAGGTATCACTCCCGATCATGCGATCACGACTGTGGCAACTATTCCGCAGGTGCGTATGACAAGAAGAATATGTGGTGCTTACACTATTGACGATACCGAGATGCATAAGGAATTTTCAGATAGCATCGGTCTTATCAGTGACTGGCGCAAGCGCGGCCCTGTGTATGAGATCCCGTTCTCTACACTTTACGGCAACAAAATTAAAAATCTTGCCGTTGCAGGCAGATGTATTTCCGTTACTGATGCTATGTGGGATATCACCCGAGTTATTCCGGTATGTGCCGTTACAGGCGAGGCTGCCGGCGCCGCTGCTGCTATATCTGATAATTTCCAAAAGCTATCTGTTTCAAAGCTGCAAAAGATTTTGAAACAACGCGGAGTTGTGCTTCACGAGAAAAATCTGTAAGTTCAACTATTGCGTTAGTTTTATCAACAATCAGTTGATTGACTTCTCTTTGTAACTCATATTATTATGAGAATACCAACAAAACTACTTTTACAAGAGAGGAATACTATTTTTATGAAAAAGATCTTTATTGGCACGATATTTGCATTCATTAACTTTTCTTGGCGATTTGATTTTAACATTTTTGTTGATGCACGGTGGATGTCAATAGACATTATTCCAACATTTATCGGATATGTCCTTATTGCACTCGGTGCTATGGAGCTATCCGGTAAGAACAAAAATTTCAAATATGCCGCAACACTCGCTCCTTTTGCTGCAGCATTTTCACTGTATGAGTTTATCCGAAAACTGTTCGGTGTGAACATTTATTTCATCGATACGGATACTGATATGTTCTCACCGCTGTACCTTTTGTATTTGGCAGGAACAGCCTTGTGCTTAATTACATTTATGCTTGTAGTAACAGGTATCGTAAAATTGCAGAAGGAAGACGAAAAGGATTATAATGCAGTTTCGCTTAAAAATACCGCAACCGTAGCAGTAATTGCAAATATCTTTTGGCAATTACCGTTTTCGATGCCGTACTACCTCTATTATGTTTTGGTTGCAGTAATTACGCTGTCAGCACTTGCGCTTGTATACCAGATGTATTTTTCGCAAAGAATGTTTTGCGAAGTAAATCCTAAAAAATAATAGTGCAAAAGCAGTTCACATATGTGGGCTGCTTTTTTCATCAACAAAAGTTGAGAATTTTATTGTGGCAAGTTCGTTCATAATATGATAAAATATATACGATTTAAAGAAAAAGGTGGAATTCTTCGGAGGATACAAATATGCTTAAACTTTTGATTGCGGAGGATGACCGTGAGCTACGCCAGCTCTTTACCCATGTTCTTGTGAAAAACGGTTATACAGTAAAAGATGTTGCCAACGGCAAAGAAGCGCTTGATGCAATGGAAAATGATTATTTTGATCTTGTTATATCCGACATTATGATGCCGGTAATGGACGGATATGAATTTGTCCGCCTTCTGCGTGAGTCGGGCAGCACCACTCCCGTGATGATGATAACCGCCAAGGATGCTTTTGACGATATGCGTATGGGGTTTCTTTCCGGAAGTGACGATTATATGATAAAACCGGTTAATGTAAATGAAATGGTGCTTCGTGTGAAGGCACTCCTGCGAAGATCACAAATGATAAATGAACGCAGACAAATAATCGGCAGCACCACAATGGAATGTGATTCGCTGACTGTCACAACCCAGAATGAAACTATGGTATTACCGCAAAAAGAATTTATGCTGTTGTATAAAATGGCATCCTACCCCGGTCGCATATTTACCCGTCAGCAGTTGATGGATGAAATATGGGGATATGATTCCGACAGTGATACTCATACTGTTGATGTACATATTGGAAGGCTTCGTGACCGTTTCCGCAACAGCAAAGATTTTAAGATAGTAACAATGCGTGGAGTCGGCTATAAGGTGGTAAAGCTATGAAAACCAGAGAAAGCTTTGAACAGATACGAAAACGCAGTAATCGTTTCAGTCTGAGTGCCCGTCTTACGCTATGGGTATCTGCTGAAATAGTGGTAAGTGTGTTAGCAGCGCTCGGTGTTTCGGTATTACTGGATATTCTTCTTCCTAAAACCGCAACTATACCGCTGGTGCCCGAACTTATAGTACTCAGCTTGCTTGTTGGCGGTATCGTTACGATATTCATGTCAAAATACTTTTTCGGCCCTATAAAAAAACTTACTGCTGCAATGGAGAAAGTAGCAGACGGAGATTTTTCGGTGCGTCTTGAAACGAAGACATCTTCAAAGGAAATTCAAGAAATGTATTCGGGCTTCAACCTGATGGCGCATGAGCTTGATTCCACCGAAATATTACAGACCGATTTTGTTTCTAACGTATCTCACGAATTTAAAACACCTATAAATGCAATCGAGGGATATGCTATGCTCTTGCAGGGATGCGACGAAATAGATGAGGATCAGCAGCAATATGTTGATAAGATATTGTTTAATACAAAGCGGCTTTCGGGACTTGTGGGAAATATACTGTTGCTTTCAAAAATAGAAAACAAAGCAATTGATACAAATATGGCTCTATTCAGCCTGGACGAGCAGATACGCCAGTCTATTGTTGCATTGGAGCCTGCATGGACAAAAAGGGATATAGAATTCGATGTTGATATGAAAACGATAGACTATCTCGGCAATGAGGCATTGCTGCGGCATGTGTGGGATAATCTCATCGGCAATGCCATTAAATTCAATCCGCATGGCGGAATTATAAAGATCCGTTTAGCAAAGCGTGAAGAAAAAATCATATTTACTATTGAAGACAACGGTCCGGGACTTTCACCGGAAGCGCAAAAGCATCTGTTTGATAAATTTTATCAGGCTGACAGCTCACATAAGCAGGAGGGCAATGGGCTGGGTCTAACACTCGTCAAGCGTATCGTTTCGTTGAACAACGGCGAGGTTTTTGCAGAGAACATTAAAGGTGGCGGATGCCGTTTTACTGTTATTTTAAATACATAAGGAGAAGCATATGTCAATTACAACTGTATTATTTGATCTTGACGGAACCTTACTTCCGATGGATCAGGATGTTTTTATTAAGGATTATTTCAAACGGATTTGCACAAAGCTTGCACCATACGGCTACGATCCGAAACAATTAGTTGATGCTATATGGCAGGGTACTGAAGGTATGATCAAAAACAACAGCAATAAATTAAACGAAGAGTTGTTCTGGGAGATAGCTTCATCTGTTTTCGGTGATAAAATAGTAAAAGACAGGCCTATTTTTGATGAATTTTACGAACATGAATTTGACAAAATAAAGTCGTCCTGCGGCTATGACAAAAGAGCTGCTCAAACAGTGCAAAGACTGAAAAGCAACGGATACCGTGTTGTGCTTGCAACTAATCCAATTTTCCCATCACGTGCTACCGAGTGGCGTATTACTTGGGCAGGGCTTGCTCCATCCGATTTTGAGCTATATACTACATACGAAAACATCAACCGTTCAAAACCAAATCCCGAATACTATCTTGAAATCACAAAAAAGCTCAAGGTAAAGCCGGAAGAATGTATTATGGTCGGCAACGATGTATCAGACGATATGGTTGCAAGGAATTTAGGTATGAAGGTGTTTCTTTTGACCGACTGTCTTATAAACAAGGATAATGTTGATATTTCGCAGTATCCGAACGGTAGCTTTGATGAGCTTAATGCATACATCGACAGTTTATAAATACAATTAATTAAGAGGTATTGACTTTTTTCGAGCCAATACCCCTTTTTTCAACAATTGTTGAACTAAAATTGAAGTTGAGTTGTAAATTCTTTATTATGATTTAATATAATATGACATTTAGGCGGCAAAAATGACCGGATGATGAAAAGGGAGGAATTAAATTATGAAAAAATACATTCTTTACAATCCCCACGCAGGTAACGGCAAATGCAAAGCAAATGTCGAAGCACTCAAAGCTTTATATGAAAATGCCGTGCTTATTGATATGCGTAAAGTAACAAGCTATGTGACTTTTTTTGCAGGGCTTGAAGTATCTGATGATGTGATTATTTGCGGTGGTGACGGCACATTAAATCGCTTTATCAACGATACAAACGGTATTGATATCAAAAACAATATTTATTACTACGCTATCGGAAGCGGCAACGATTTTGCCCGTGATCTGGGTAAAGAGAAGGGCGCCGAACCTACCTTCTGCATCAACAAGTATATTCGCGATCTCCCCACCGTTACGGTAAACGGTAAAAAGTATTTGTTTATTAACGGTGTTGGTTACGGGATTGACGGATACTGTTGCGAAGTCGGCGATATGCTGCATGAAAAAAACGACAACGAAAATACTAATAAGCCTATTAATTATACATCAATTGCGATCAAGGGACTATTGTTTCATTATAAGCCGACAAATGCAACCGTTACGGTGGACGGCAAAAAGCATACATATAAAAAGGTGTGGCTTGCACCTACAATGAATGGAAAATACTACGGTGGAGGTATGATGCCGACACCTGAACAGAAGCGGCTTCAGGCTGAAAAGAAGCTCTCAATTCTCGTTTTCCACAATAGCGGCAAGTTGAAAACGCTGATGATATTTCCGTCGCTTTTCAAGGGCAAGCATATTGAATATACAAAACAGGTGGATATTTTAAGCGGAAAAGAGATCACAGTAGAATTCGACCGACCTGCGGCCTTGCAAATAGACGGTGAAACGATATTGAATGTAACTAAATATACGGCAACTGCCGCAAATAGTGCTGTTATTAAAGAAAAGAAAGCTGCTGCAATGATGAAATAAGAAAATACCGTAAGTCTAACAATGACTTACGGTATTTAGCTTTATATCTCCGGTTTAAACGATGGCATAAGTTCAAGCTTAAACAGATTGCGTTTATGCATATCGTCTATTCTCTTCTTTTTATCAAGATCATCTATCTCTCCGGTGCGAATATATCGGTCAAGCTCTGCATATGTGAAACCGAGATTATCTTCATCAGTCTTACCGCATAGGCCGTCAATCGGTGTTTTGTCCACTAAAACATCGGGAATTCCGAGAGTTCTGCCTATTTGCTTAACTTCATCAACAGTAAGATGAGAAAGCGGACTGAAATCGCCCGCCGCATCACCGTAGCGTGTAGCGTAGCCTACCCAATCCTCTGAAAGATTACAGGTATTTACTACCCTTCCGTTCACGCTTTGGGAAACTGCATAAAGTGTTGACATACGAATTCTGGGCGGTAGATTTGTTTTTGCCTGAACGCTTATTTCCAGATCATTAGGAAGGCTTGATACAAGTCCGTCAACTGCATCCTTGATGTTAACAACATAATGCTTGATACCAAGATGCTCAACAAGCAAGTGTGCCATATTAATATCATGCTGTTCCCCACACGGCATTAAAACACCTATAACCCTGTCCTTACCAAGTGCCTCAACACAAAGTGCAGCGGCAACTGAGCTATCCTTTCCGCCGGAAATGCCGACTACTGCATTACAGCCTTTACCATTCTCCTCAAAGAACTGCTTTATCCATTCAACACACTGTGTTTTTACCTTTTCTGCATTAAACATAAACACCTACTCCTTTATATTTATTTGACACATTTTCATTGTTGCCAATGCAGCAATATGACTGTCCGGCGTTACTCCTGCACACAAATCCGCATCAACTGTTATATCCTTTTCGGGGAAATGAGCCTTGAGCATGAGTGCATTCGACACTACACATATATCAGTACAAAGTCCGATAAGGGTAATATCAAAGTCTTCATCACCAGCGGCTTTTTCGATAAGGAGCGGAAGCTTGGTAGAACCAAAGGTCAATTTCTCGACCTTTGTAATACTCTTACCGTCAAGTGCGGCCGCTATTTTTGCATTGAGCTGCCAGCCGTGAGTCCCATTGATGCAATGCATGACCGGAAGTTTTTTGCCTTCACTTGTAGATAAATAATCTTCAAAATGAGTATCTAACGTTATAAATATCTCACCGCAAAAATTCTTTATCATATCTGCCGCAGCGTCAACAATATTTTCAGCCTCTTTTGAGCCAAGCGAGCCATTGATAAAATCATTTTGCATATCAACAACAACCAAAAAATGTTTCATATTATAACTCCTTTAAGAGTATTCTACCCCTTATGGCTTAAAAAGTCAACATCTCTGTATAAGGGCAAACCGCCCTGCTTTCGCAAGACGGTTTGACCATTAAAACAAGGGGGTTTATGAAAAAAAATACTTATCAGCTTATTTAGAAGCTTTCTTAGCACAAGCCTTTTTTGCCGGTGCTTTTTTTGCAGCTGCCTTTTTATAAGCTGCAGCGAAAGCCTT
>JAFPAK010000330.1 GCA_017390825.1 Clostridia bacterium | reverse complement strand
GCATGTCTGTCGACTGCACAGGCAAGCATTGGAGCAAATTGCAATAAAATAATTAAGTAAGATGTTATAAGATGTTATAGAATGTTATATTTGATAGTGATATAATGGTACTATAGAAAAAGCAGACAAGCAGAGCAACAGCACTCTTGAACTGTCTGCTCCATTTTTTCTCCTATGTTTGTGCTGCCGGTAACGCCTTTTGCCGGCGGCATGGAGGGGATATGTTTATTATATAAAAGCGGGGCGGTGAGGATGCTGGACAAAAAAGATCGGGAGCTTACAAAGCGTGAACGTGATTTTTGCGAGAACTATATAAGGACACGCAAGAAAGGTGAAAGTGCACTTCTTGTCGGATATTCACAAAAATCTGCATCTTCAGCCGCCACGAAGCTGTTAAAAAAGGAAAATGTGATAGCGTACATACGCGCGCGGGAACATCAGATCGCACAGGATAATTTTGTCTCTGCCGACTATCTTCTATTACAAACGCTGAAAGTATTGAACGACTGCACAAAAGAGATACCATTAAGGATATGGAACACATCGTCCGGTAAATGGGAAGATACAGGTAAGACAGTTATGGTCGATCATAAGAACGCATTAAAAGCTATAAGCCAGCTTTACAGTTATCTTGATATATCCGAAGACACAAAGGCCGAAGTATCAAAGCTGTATGATGCTCTTATTGAAAAATAGAAAAAGCAGACAAGCAGAGCAACAGCGCTCATGAACTGTCTGCTTTTAATTTGTGCCGGGCATAGCGCTCGGCGGTTGGGTATGGTGGGTATAAATTTGCTGTTTTCTTTAGACACCCTTCGGTAAATGGCTGCACCTGCGCCAACAGGTGCAGTCGGTGGGTGAAAAAGGAGTATTTATGAATGACATTTAAACAGCTATCGAAAAAGCAGAGAGATATATTCTGCTGGGCGTATTCCGGTCAGTACGACAACATCATATGTGACGGGGCAGTGCGATCGGGCAAGACCGCCGCTATGAGCGTTGCGTTTATACTGTGGGCGATGCACCAATATGAAGGCTGCGCTTTTGCTATATGCGGCAAGACGGTTGCATCAGCAAAGCGCAATATAATAATGCCGTTGCTTGAGTGCGTTGATATAACAAGTCATTTTGCAGTCAATTACAAGCAGAGCGAGAATATTCTAACTGTACGAGGCAACGGTCACACTAACCGTTTTTTTGTTTTCGGAGGAAAAGATGAATCAAGCTATATGCTTATTCAGGGCTTAACACTGTGCGGTGTGCTGTTTGACGAAGTAGCGCTAATGCCGAGATCATTTGTAGATCAGGCTGTAGCACGAACGCTATCTGTACCGACTGCTAAGCTGTGGTTTAATTGCAACCCTGAAAATCCTATGCATTGGTTTAAAAAGGAGTATGTTGACGACGCTGACGGCGAGAATTCACGAAACAGTCTGCATCTTCATTTCACAATGAGGGATAATCCTATAATGACCGAAGATCTTATAGAAAAGGCAGAGCGACAGTTTACCGGTGTCTTTTACAAACGATATATACTTGGTGAATGGGTGGTCGCCGAGGGTGCTGTATATCCGCAATTCGACAAGGATAAACATGTGGTTAATGTAGAGCGAGTTAAAAAAGGCCTTATTGCTGCGAATAAAAAGTGGGGCGGAGAGTATTATATCAGCATTGACTACGGCACGACGAATCCGTGCAGTATGGGGCTGTGGCTTGACACTGGTCACGGGGCATATCGTTTGCGTGAATATTATTGGAACTCAAGAGAGACCAACATCCAAAAGACGGATGATGAATATTATGAGGAGCTGGTGCGTCTTGCCGGCGGGTATGATATCAAATCGGTGGTAGTTGACCCATCAGCAGCATCATTTATCACGCTGATTCGAAAAAAAGGAAAATTTCGGGTGCGCCCTGCCGTAAATGAGGTGCTTGACGGTATCAGATATACCGGTTCATTGCTTTCGCAGGGTAAGATATTGTTTGACGAAAGCTGTGAAAGTATAATTAAAGAATTCGGGCTTTATTCGTGGAATGAAAAGCGTACAGATATTGATGCTGTGATTAAAGATAATGATCACGCTATGGATGATATGCGCTACTTTTGCAACACAATACTTATCAACAAGTCGTATTATAAGTCGGAAATTACATCAAAAAAGCGGTCAATGACCGCAATGCAACACAACATGAGTGGAGGATGGATATGATCATTACAGCAATATTGACGGTGATGAACCTTATAGGCTGGTCGTGTGTAGGTGCACTGATCGGATATATTACGGTAAGCAAGCATAAAGTGACAGTTGCGCCGGAACTTACCGCCGAACAGATGCGGAATGTTGAAAAAGAACAGCACTTGCGGCAGAATTTCTTAACATATTCCGGCGATGAACAATAGATTGATTTAAGCACTCTTGTTTAAGGGTGCTTTTTTCATATAAAATTATCCGATTACCATTCGGAAGGGAGTTTTTTACTATGTCAGATGAACTGGAAATGAATGTTGAGCCCGGCACAGAGGATACCACACCGACAACGCCTGAGGCGACAGAAGACAATCCAACGGCGGAGGACAATACTACTGCAACAGTCGACACAGAGGATACCACACCTACAGGCGCTGACGGAACAGTGGCAGAGGATACCGACGGTACAAACGGCAACGAGGATATTGCTTTATCGGTGGTTTTTGACCACAAGTCAAAGGAGTTATCCCACGACGATGCGGTAAGATATGCACAGCTAGGTATGCTGCACGAAAAGCAGCAGATTCTTTATGACAAGCTTGGTATTCTTGCGGCAGAAGGCGACAAGACACTTACTGAATATGTCAATGAGGCATTTGAAAGTGCTGAACAGCGCATCAAGAACGAGTGCAGAGAGCGTGCAGGTGACGATGAAGATATGTATCAGCAGCTGCTCACACTTGCACATTCGCGCCAAAAATCGAAGTATGATGCTATCTTGCAAGCAGAGCGTGACAAGGAAAAGGCAGCCTACGAAAAGGATGTTGAGCGTGTTGCCGACGAATTTAGAGCCTTGCAGAAGGACATCCCTGAGCTTAAAAGCTTTGAGGATATACCAAAAGGTGCAGTAGCGCTTGCTGAGCGTGAGAATATGACGCTTCGTGAAGCGTATCTTCTGTATGCTCATAGAGAACAGGCTGCTGTTACAGCAGCACAAAAAGCCGCTGAAAAAGCGGCAGAAAGCAGTACCGGCTCTGTACATTCAGAGCAAGGTCAGCATGACGGCTTTGATGATCTTTTAAAAGGCATTTGGAGCTAAAAACAGATTTATATTATGAAAAGAGGTAAAAAATAATGGGTGCAACTATTGCTACAAACAGCGAAGCTTTTGCTGTTAAATTTACAGGTGAACTTGATAAAGTTCTTGTGCAGAAATCAAAAACAGGCTTTTTGACTGACAATGCACTTCGTGCAAAGTTTGTCGGCGCAAAAACAGTTAAAATTCCGAACATCTCATTGCAGGGTCTCGGTGATTATGACCGTGAAAACGGCTTTATCAAAGGCGTAACAACTATT
>JAFPAK010000329.1 GCA_017390825.1 Clostridia bacterium | reverse complement strand
TATTTACTTATCTTCTTTTTTAGCTTTTTTCTTTTTTGTTTTTGTAACTTCTTTAGGCTCTTCCTCGTGAACTGTAAGATTGTGCTGGATTGCAGTCTTTGAAATGCGAAGCTTTGCCTTATCAGGGCCACATTCAATAATAAATGAATCTTCCTTTACTGCAACAACCTTGCCGTAGAAACCACCAATAGAAATAACCTCATCTCCAACAGTGGTATTGTTACGCATAGCTTCTTCTTTTTTCTGCTGTTTTTTCTGCGGACGTATCATAAAGAAATACATTGCAGCAAAGATTACAACGATCCACACGATCATCATAATTGAACTACCGGCACCACCTGTTGTGCCGCCTTTACCTGTAGTAGCAGCTTGTGTGAGTGTCAACAAGGACATAAGTGAATTAATATTCATTTGCGTTTACTCTCCTAAATTTAATTTCCACATAATTATAATATATATTCCGCTTAAATTCAAGAACAAATTGTGAATTTTATAAAATAATACAGATCAGACCGCTACATCCCTCATTAATGAGGCGTTCTAATGTCTGTGCAAGTCTCATTCTGGCTTCGTCGGGCAATCGTGAAAGCTTTGCATGCATACCTTCATTGACCAACTCATTCAATGATTTACCGAATATATTTGAATCCCATATCTTCAACGGATCATCCTCAAAATCGCTCATAAGTGACATAACAAGTTCCTCTGATTGCTTCTCACTTCCTACTATCGGATTTACCTCTGTTGCTATATCTGCTTTCATCAGATGTATTGAAGGCGCAGTTGCACGCAATCTTACTCCGTACCGTCCGCCCTGTTTCATGATCTCCGGCTCCTCGAGTTGTAGTTCCTCAATCGTAGGCATAACAATGCCATAGCCTGTAGATTCCACCTGATCCAGTGCATCTTTTACACGCATATACTTTCTGTTTGTATCAGATAACTCTTTAATAAGATCAAGTAATCCCCTGTCATCCTCAATTTTCATACCAGATTCATCAGAAAGTATTTTATAAAACAGACCATCATCAACTTCAATTGAAACCGTAGCACTTCCCTGCCCCAGATCTACTGATCTTAACTGCGTATCAACAATATTTTCGCATTGCAGTATACCTTCAGTAAGTAACTTACATTCCTTTACCTTACTGACATTTTCAGAACTGTTAAGAATAGCAGAAAAAATATTTCTTTTCAGTTCATTTTCATCGTTAAGGCCGTTTATCCATTTTGGCAGTGAAAATTTTACCTCTTTAAGTGGGAATTCAAACAATATAGCAGAAATAATATCCTTTATCATGCTTTCGTCAAGTTCAAGACAGTTGACCGGAATAACGGTTACCCCATACTTTTCTCGCATTTGCTCCGCAATGCGTTGCGCTGAATCACTCATAGGCGAAACACAGTTAAGTAAGATAACAAACGGCTTATTTATATCTTTCAGCTCGTTAATTACACGCTCTTCCGCTTCTTCATATTCATATCTGTCTATATCACTAATGCTGCCGTCTGTTGTGACAACAAGACCTATTGTAGAATGTTCAGTAATAACCTTTTTTGTACCTATTTCTGCAGCCATGTTAAACGGAACAGGTTCTGAATACCACGGAGTCATTACCATCCGTGGATTATCTTCTTCTATGTACCCTATTGAACTTGGTACTATATAGCCAACACAGTCTATAAGTCTTACCTTGAAAGCCGCATTTGAATCAAGCTTTACTTCTACTGCCTCCTCAGGAATGAATTTCGGCTCTGTAGTCATTATGGTTTTTCCACCGCTTGATTGCGGAAGCTCATCGTTTGCTCTTTCTCTGCGAAATGCATCAGGAATATTAGGGATAACAAGCTTATCCATAAACCTTTTTATAAATGTTGATTTTCCTGAACGAACCGGTCCTACAACACCAATATAGATATCCCCTCCGGTTCGGTTTGCAATATCGTTATAAATACTTGTACTGCTCATAAAAATCCGTCCTCTTTTCAAAAACTTTTCAATGAATAGTATGAAAAAGAGAACGGATTTATTACAGTTTATTATTAATGATGGAACAATCTCATTCCTGTAAATGCCATAGAAATACCATATTTATTGCAACAATCAATTACTACATCATCACGGATAGATCCACCGGGCTCTGCTATGTATGATACACCACTCCTGCGAGCACGCTCGATATTATCAGAGAACGGGAAGAACGCATCAGAACCAACGCTTACACCGGTAATTTTAGAAAGGTATTCTTTCTTCATTTCGGCTGTAAGTTCAGCAGGCTTTACAGTAAAGTACTGCTCCCACACATCATCACCGAGCACATCTTCAGCGTTGTCCGAAATATAAACATCAATTACATTATCACGATCAACTCGTGCAACGGAATCCTTAAATGGTAGATCAAGCACCTGCGGATGCTGACGCAGATGCCATATGTCAGCTTTATTGCCTGCAAGTCGTGTACAATGAATTCTCGACTGCTGACCTGCTCCTACACCGATTGCCTGACCGTCAACTGCATAACAAACAGAATTGGACTGTGTGTATTTTAGAGTGATAAGCGAAATTATAAGATCACGAACTGCGGATTCAGGAATGTTTTTGTTTTCGGTCACGATATTAGACAGCAATTCTTTGTTGATCTCAAAATTGTTTCTTCCCTGCTCGAAGGTTATGCCGAACACCTGCTTGCGCTCGATTGGATCAGGAACATAATACGGATCTATTTTAACAATATTGTAGTTACCCTTTCTCTTGGTTTTAAGAATTTCAAGCGCCTTCGGTTCATATCCAGGAGCAATGATTCCATCGGAAACTTCGCGCTTAACAAGCAATGCAGTTGTAACATCACACACATCTGAAAGAGCTATCCAATCGCCAAAGGAAGACATTCTGTCAGTTCCTCTAGCTCTTGCATATGCGGTTGCAAGCGGTGAATCATCAAGACCATCTATATCGTCCACAAAGCAGGCTTTTTTAAGAGAATCAGACATTTTTACTCCAACTGCCGCTGATGTAGGGCTTACATGCTTAAATGATGTTGCCGACGGAAGACCTGTTGCTTCTTTAAGTTCTTTAACAAGCTGCCAGCTATTAAATGCATCAAGAAAATTAATATAACCGGGCTTGCCGCTTAAAATCTCTATCGGAAGTTCCTTATTGCCATCCATAAATATTCTTGCAGGCTTTTGATTAGGATTGCATCCGTATTTAAGTTCAAATTCTTTCATTTTACTAATTCTCCTTATTTATTTTTATTGATAATAATATCTGTAGTTTTGCTGCCGTCAAGCGGAATGCTGCGAACGAATAAAGAGACCTTGTTGTCTTGATTCAAGTTATTCCAAACCAACTCAGCAAGTTCTTCTGCAGTATTCGGGAGTTTTACCTCTTCGGGTTCGCCGTAAAATGAAGGAATCGGATCGCCATCACACTTATATGTATGAATAAAATGACCAATACCGTTTTCCGGAACATAGTTATAGAAATAACGATTGCAGGCTTCAGGTCTTCCGTTTGCACTCTTCAGAATTGAAAGTTTGTATATAAACTCGTTTCGCAAGAAGGAATAATATAGAATACCGGAAATTCTCGGCGTGTAGTTAGGAGCATCAGGCTCAAACTCACGTGTCATAAGTGCATCCTCGAAAGATTTGCCATCGTTAATAAAATCATAGATAGTATTTGTCTGATCACCGTTTGTAATAATGTCAATTTTACCGTCTACACCATAATATACGGCATCTCTTCCCTCACCAAAAGTTGCTGTGACAGGGTCATCGGCATTTAATACGAGCTTTGCGCCGAGAGCCATATCAAAAGCCTTTTTCAAAAGCTTCGATGTTGCTTCAACCTCTCCGTA
>JAFPAK010000328.1 GCA_017390825.1 Clostridia bacterium | reverse complement strand
TGTGACAAGCGAAGATGAGCCTGTAATTGAAGTAGATACATTAGAAGCAGATAAGATAGCTGAACTGTTCAAGCAGATCGAAGGCAAGACTTCACAGGATGATTATGCAACATATGAGGAATTTGAAATCCTCGATCAGTTTGTAACTCTTTATATCAACACAACAGATGTTACAAGAGAATATCTTGCAACCGAATACGGTATTACGGATGAGGTATATGCAGAGTATATGTATCTCTGGATGGATTTTGACATTTCAAGATTTAGTTCTCCTGCAACCGGCTCACTTCCGTTACCTCTTGCGGCAATGGCTTTGGCGGTAGCAGCAGGATATGTTGTGATAAGAACAAAGAAGCAAGGCTAATTATAATTAAAGCGTTCCGTGAGTTTTCACGGAACGCTTTAACTTTTAATGTTCATTTTCAGCATATTAACAGTCTTTTGTAAGACTTCTTGACAAATGTATATTGTGGGTGTACAATATTAAAGTTGGCGGATATTTGTCCGTCATTTATAATGTAAAGGATGATTAAAAATTTGAGCAATTTAAAAGAAAATAAAATGGGTGTTATGCCAATCAACAGATTGCTAATCGGCATGGCTTTGCCGATGATGCTTTCTATGGTAGTGCAGGCGCTTTATAATGTAGTCGACAGTATTTTTGTTTCACAGATCAGCTCTACAGATAACTATGCACTTACTGCACTTTCGGCAGCGTTCCCGATGCAAAATCTTATGATAGCAGTTGCCACCGGTACAGGTGTAGGTATCAATGCTTTGCTATCCCGAAGTCTCGGCGAAAAGAATTATAAAAATGCAAACAGAGCTGCGGCAAACGGTGTTTTACTCGGAATAATCAGTTCGGTTGTATTCTCAATCATCTGTATTTTCGGCTCAAAAGCATTCGTTGCAACACAGACCGATATTCCTGAGGTAGTTCAGTACGGTACAGATTATCTCACAATATGTGGAGGAGCATCTATCGGTTTGTTCATTCAGATAATGTTTGAGCGTCTTTTGCAATCCACCGGTAAGACCGTATTTTCAATGATTACGCAGCTCATCGGCGCATTGACCAATATCGTTCTTGACTATTGTATGATATTCGGTAAATTCGGCTTTCCCGAAATGGGTGTCAAGGGTGCGGCTGCTGCAACAGTAATCGGTCAGATAGTTGCTGCTGTTGCAGGCATGATACTGCACTTTGTCTTCAATAAAGAGATACGAATGAAGATATCTGATCTTATTCCAAGTAAGAAGATTATCGGCAGAATATACCGCGTAGGTGTACCGTCAATACTTATGGCATCGATTGGTTCGGTAATGACCTTCTGTATGAATATTATCCTTGATCCGCTTGTTGCTGACGGCATTGCAGTTGCAGTATTTGGTGTGTATTTTAAATTGCAGAGCTTTATCTTTATGCCGGTATTCGGTTTGAACAGCGGTATGGTGCCGATAATATCCTATAACTACGGTGCCAGAAATCCGGACAGAATTAAAAAGACAATTAAGCTCGGTATTATATATGCCTGCTGTATTATGTTTGTCGGTCTGCTTATATTCCAACTAGCACCGGAAACTCTGCTTCAAATGTTCAATGCAAACAGTGAAATGATAACGGTCGGTAAAACTGCGTTGCGTATTATAAGTATAAGCTATGTATTTGCCGGTGTTTGTGTCATCTGCGGTACAGCGTTCCAAGCGCTTGATGCAAGTAAATACAGCCTTTTTGTGTCGGTTGCCCGTCAGTTGCTTGTATTGATTCCCGTTGCATGGTTGATAGCCACCTTGACACACAATGTTGATATGGTGTGGTTTGCATTCCCGATTGCGGAGATAGCATCGCTTACAGCCAGTCTGATATTTATAAGAAAAACTTTAAAGCAGCGACTTACACCGCTGTATGACTAAGAAAAAGAGATACATTCATTGTGAATGTATCTCTTTAAATATCTGTATTTTACTTTTTGGTTTTCACGAATTTATTGAGTAGGTATGTTACTATTGCGATAATGCCGATAGTAAAAAGTATATTCAGCATACCAATACCCATATATTTAAGGTTCTCGACAAAATTCATTGGTTCAAAAATAACATCGGGTGTTTCAGCGACTGCTGCCATAATGATCATGTTCAGTAATTTCATTTCACATTCCCTCCGTTACATTCCAATAAAGAAGTTGAGTATAAGACCGCCGGCAATTACTGATGCGATCTGACCG
>JAFPAK010000039.1 GCA_017390825.1 Clostridia bacterium | reverse complement strand
TGAATGGTAATAAAGCTCTGCTTTATTCCCATTCGCTCCCGAAAAAGATAACCTAAACAATTTTGTATAGGCGGTTTAGCTCGTGGTATCTCATACATCTGTATTATCCATAAAATATGGACTATCAGATTTTTTGTTGCCATAGTGTTGCCACGCTGACAAGCATATTATAAGTGATTTCTCTTGAAAATTCAAGAGTTTTCAATAAACCAACTGTTACAGATCCGTCTTGTCACTTGTAGGAGTTCATTTTACTTGGGCAAAACATTACCACAATCGGTAAAAACAATATCTCCTATGGTAAATTTATCTCCTGTTCGGGAGTTGCGAAACTCCGCTGTTCGACGGCTTTCCATATATCCTTCTTTATAGTTGACCGCTACAAAAAACTGTCGATTTTCTTCGTTGACAAGATAATACTCTGTGCCGAGTAATTTTAAGCTGTTTCGCAAGTCACTAAGCCCACACAAAGGCGTAAAGAAATCAACAAAAAAGTCCAATCCTTTGTCCACTTTATCTTTCTTCTTTTCGGGAAGTAGCGTTCTTATTTCAGCATCAGGATACTTTTCAAGCATCAGTTTGTCCGTCAGCTTTTTCTTGATGACTGCTTTTCCATACTTTGACAGATCTATCATTTCATGAATAACGTTGATGTCAATCTCGCCACCATCATCCAACAGATAGTCCACACTTACATTCAAAAGTTGTGCGAGTAATTTGAGGTTTGAAACATCCGGTATGCCCTTATCAGCTTCCCATTTTGTAATCGCTTGACGGGACACCATCATTTTGCTTGCAAGTTCCTCTTGGGTAAGGCCATTTTCCATTCTTGCGTTTTTAATTTTTTCACCGATTGTCATAATAAGTTCCTCCATATCTTGTAATTGTTCGCTTTCGCATTTTCATCATACAAAAAGGAGTTGAACACTACAAGAATCGCTTTGTAGCAAATATGCAACGTTGCGTAGCATTGTTTTTTAACACATAATAAGCGCTTGGCTTTACCGATTCACAACCACTTGCAACCATTCCTTTTCACGCTTTTTCTCTTGCTCGTTGCAAAAGTGTTGCAGCGGCGTTTTTCTAAATTACATAAATGCCCGAAAGCCCTGTATTTTCAAGGCTTTCGGGCGTTATTCATTTTATTCCCACTCGATCGTAGCCGGTGCTTTGGGGCTGAGATCGTAAAGTACACGACAAACGCCGTCAACCTCATTTAAAATTCTGTCTGTGATCTTTTTAAGTACTGCCCAATCTATTTCGGGGACGGTAGCAGACATAGCATCAACAGTATTTACAGCACGGATGATAACCGGCCAGTCATACACGCGTTTGCCGTCACGAACACCGGTTGAACGGAAATCAGGAACAACGGTGAAGAACTGCCATACCTTATCGGTAAGGCCTGCATTGTCAAACTCCTCACGAAGGATAGCATCAGCCTCACGCAGAGCGTGCAGACGATCACGAGTGATAGCACCTGTGCAGCGTACGCCGAGTCCGGGACCGGGGAAAGGCTGACGGTCAACCATATTTGCAGGAAGACCGAGTGCTCTGCCGACTACTCTTACTTCGTCCTTGAAAAGAAGCTTAACGGGCTCAACCAATTCAAACTGCATCTCCTCGGGGAGACCGCCTACATTGTGATGTGCCTTTACGCCGTCGCTTTCGATGATGTCAGGATAAATAGTACCCTGTGCAAGGAAGGAAATACCCTCTAATTTGCGTGCTTCCTCATCAAATACCTTGATAAACTCGCCGCCTATGATCTTTCTTTTCTTTTCAGGCTCGTCAACACCTGCCAAAAGATCAAGGAAACGGTCAGTAGCGTCTATATAAATTAGGTTAGCATCAAGTCCGTTCTTGAATACTTCAATAACCTGTTCGCTTTCGCCTTTTCTCATCAAACCGTGGTTAACATGCACGCATACGAGCTGTTTGCCGATTGCCTTGATAAGAAGTGCAGCAACTACCGATGAGTCAACACCGCCTGAAAGTGCAAGCAATACCTTCTTATCGCCAACCTGCTCACGGACAGCAGCAACCTGCTCATCGATAAATTTATTGGCAAGCTCGGTGGTCGTGATTCTTTCCATTGAATCCGGTCTTACATTTGTATCCATTTTCTCGTCCTCCATTTGTCATATATAAATTATTGTATCATATTGCAATATTATTTTCAACAACTTAAAGAAGATTTTTGCGTAACTCTTCGCCCGATGCGGGATGTAAATATGCAGGTGCAATATCAAATACTGTCTTACAGCCGCTCATACCTTCATTATTTAAGCGATAAGCCGCTCTTGCGTAGGCAGTAAGCACGCTTGCGGTAAATTCGGGATTTGAATCAAGCTGAAGGCGATATTCGATAATATGTTTGTTGCTATTATCAAATCCTGTGCTGCCGCTGCGGAATACAATACCGCCGTGGGGAATACCTTTATGATTTTTGTCAAGCTCCTCCTGGCTGATAAAATGAACAGTAGTGTCATAATCAGAGAAATAGTTGGGCATTGTCACGATGTCATTCTCGATTTTCTTAAGGTCAGCTCCTTCCTTGGCAACTACAAAGCATTCTCTTGTATGCTTCTGTCTTGTTGTGAGGTCAGGATTTTCGCCTGCACGAACACTACTGAGCGCCTTGTCAACGGGAATAGTGTACTGTCTTGCATCAAGCACGCCGTCAATTCTGCGAATAGCATCGGAATGACCCTGGCTTACTCCTTTGCCCCAGAAGGTGTAATCCTTACCGTTAGGCAAAATTGCTTGACCGATAAGACGGTTCAATGAGAACATGCCGGGATCCCAACCGACGGAGATAATACTGATCTTGCCTGATTTTTTGCTGACCTTGTCCACATTATTAAAATGCTCCGGGATTTTAGCGTGAGTATCAAAGCTGTCAATAACATTGAAATACTGTGCCATTTCGGGTGTCTGCACCGGAAGATCGTTTGCACTGCCTCCGCAGAGGATAAGTACATCTATTTTATCCTTCATTTCTGATGCCTTGCTTATTTCATACACGGGGACGCCTGTGCGTGTGGTGATGGATGCGGGATCACGGCGTGTAAATAGTGCAACCAATTCCATATCGTCACTATGGCTTACGGCACTTTCAACACCTCTTCCGAGATTACCGTAGCCTGCTATAGCTATTCTGATTTTCATAAAATAACACTCCATTCAAAAGGGATATATAATCTTTAATTCACATTAAAAACTAAAAAATATTATATTATATCATTAGTTAAATTGCAATAAATTTTTTGAGGTAAATTGTTAAAAACAGAAAAATAACCGCTCAAAAGAGCGGTTATTGATATTATTCTTTTGCTTGCTCTGCAAGCTCACTTGTACAATGCGGGCAACGTGTTGCATCAATAGCAATTTCAGATTTACAGAAAGGACATACCTTTGTTGTGGGAGCAGCTTCCTCTGCCGGTTCTTCTTTCTTTTTGCCGAGACTCATAAGTGTGTTTACACATTTAACAAGTATGAATATAATGACAGCCATAATGAAGAAATTGATAATGGCGTTAATGAATGAACCGTAATTAAGAGTAACAGCCTCCTTGATGACCTGTCCATTCTCCGTGACAGCCTCTTTAAGCACAATGCTGTACATTGAGAAATCAGCGCCGCCTACCCAACCGATGATAGGCGAGATAACATCATTTACAAGTGAATTTACGATTGCCTGAAAAGCACCGCCTATGATAACGCCGACTGCAAGGTTCATAACGTTACCGCGCATTATAAATTCTTTGAATTCATCAACGATCTTGAATTTTTTAACTTTCATATTTTTACGCTCCTTTTATTTTAATATCCTTAACGAATATTTTACTTCTTACCCTTTGTACCGAATGCTGAGCCGCCAGCGAGTAAGTTTGCATCAAATGAGAAGGATAAATTCTGTTTTGTTCTCTCACGTTTAAAGCCCAGCTCAATAAGACGGTCAATAAGCTCTTTATACTTAACACCCTTTGGCTCCCACAGATAGAAGCTCAATGAACCCGGTATGGTGTTGATCTCATTTACATATACCTTTTCCTTATCGGTATCATAAAGATAGTCTATTCTTACAACACCACAAGCGCCGATAGCCTTGAATGCTGCTTTGGAATATTTCTCAACATCATTTTTAATGCTTTCGGATATCTCAGCAGGGATCTTTCTTTTTAGCGAAGCCATACCGCTGCTTTTGGATCCCTTTTCGCCGCCATCCTTATATTTATCATTGAACGAGAGAATACCTTCGTCACCACGCATTGGCTCTTCGATAACGGAAGTTTCGCACTCATCCTTATCACCCACAACAGAGCAATTAAGCTCACGCAAAGCGGTGACGGCAGGCTCAATAAGTATCTTTTCAGCATAGATAAGCGCATCATCAACAGACCGCATAAGCCCGTCACGATCAGTAGCTAATGAAATTCCGACAGATGATCCGAGGTTTGCCGGCTTGATGATGACCGGATATGAAAAAGCCTTTTCAATCTTTTCGATAATAGCGTCCTTATTTATTACCCATTCCTTTGCATAGAACACATCGCCCGGTAGAACGGGGATACCGCTTTTTTCAAGAACATATTTAAAAACTGACTTATCCATACCAACTGCCGCCGAAAGCACATCGCAGGAAACATACGGAATACCCAGCAATTCAAAAAGACCGACAAGCGATCCGTCTTCGCAGTTAGTGCCGTGAACAACGGGGAAGGCTATGTCAATATTTATGCTGACATTCTTTTTAAATACACCGCCGTCAATGCTTTTTACAACAAACTTACCGTTTGATTTTACAAGAGAAACCGCTCGGCTTTTCTTTAACAATGCCGGAATATCCTTGAATTCCTTGATGTCGGTCATACATTCCGAGTAGTACATTTCGCCGTCTTTAGTGATATAAACAGGAGTTATATCATACTTTTGGCGATCAACATTAGTCATTGCCTGAACTGCAGAAATTACGGCAACCTCATGCTCAACGCTTCTGCCGCCGAAGAAAAATCCTACATTTATCTTCATATCGTTGCTCCTTTATTACTTTGCATAGTTATCGGGAAGGTCATTTTCAAAAATAACGACCGTATTTTTATCACACATATTAACAAGCAGACCGTATGCGTCCTTAAAGGTTTTAACAACAGTCATATGTTCTTTGTCAAAGCCGTATTCGTTGGCACCCTCGACGAGTGGAACAGAGCGTTTTTCACCGACAAATATCAGTTCGTCTGCATTTTCGGCGGCAGCAAAGCCTAACTGCTTGTTACACTCATATTCCTTTTCACCGAGCTCGACAAGGCCTGGGGTTACAACTATGCGTTTCATCGGCGCAAAACTGCCAATAACACGCATTGCTTCCTTTGAGCCTTCGGGGTTAGCATTATAGGCATCGTCAATAAGCACTGAGCCTGCTACAAACGGCTTTAATTCCAGACGGTGTTCAGTTGGTTTTAGTTTTGAAACCGCGTATTTTATATCGGTATCTGAAAGTCCAAGGTCGATTGCAACAGCGGCTGCCGCAAGAATGTTCAATACATTGTGCATACCAAGCAGTGGTGCTTTTACGGGAATAACTCTTTTCTTTGCTATGATATCAAATTCAAGACCTGATTTTGTGCATCGGATATTATCTGCATACACATCCCCTGATTTTGCTGAATAAGAGATGTGATCATAGTTCTTAGCTTTGTCAGCGATAAGTTCACTATCAATATTCAGATACATTCTTCCACCGTTTTTCTTAACTGCATCAGCAAGCTCGAACTTTGTTTTCTGCACATTCTCTATTGAGCCGAAGGTGTTAAGATGCTGTGGTCCGATAGAGGTTATGATGCCCGTATCAGGATTGACAAGGCGGCATATTTCATCGATATCATACAGCTTTTTGGCGCCCATTTCAACGATAAATACTTCATCGGCAGGCTTTAAATTTTCACGGATAGCACGCACGATGCCAAGCGGTGTGTTTATACCGCCGGGAGTAGCACATACGTTGTATTTTTCCGAAAGCATACGGGCAAGGATGTGCTTTGTTGAAGTCTTGCCGTAGCTGCCGGTAAGACCGATAACGGTCATTTTATTGTGATTTTTAAGTATTTTTTTGGCGTCATTGATGTAATAATGCCGGAATGCTCCCTCCAGCGGTGCGTTGATAAGATTTATCAGCATTGCAAATAGCGGAGAGAATATAATGAATACGCACTGAACACAAATTATAATAAGCTGTGCTGATGGGAAAAGCGTACCGAGTAATATTAGAATAAGTGATAACACAGCAGCAGTGAGGTACATACGCTTAACTCTTGCAGTGAACACAAGACGCTTTTTGGCTCCCTTGTGTGCGATAACCGTATACCATATTCTCACACCGTTCACGATCATACCGATGATCAGTGCCGCAACAGGAGAAACGAGGCAAGCGACGGCGGTTATAATGCCGAAAAAAGCGGAGCATACCGATATAAATGTAAATTCACCCTTTAAATAGTCGAAGTAGCGTGAATTAAAATATGAATTGAGCTGCAGCATATGAAAGCAGCGTGTAAGCGTGATACATACGCAAACTGCCAAAACTGATGAAAGAGCGGTTAAAACAATGCTCATATTAATAGCCTTTCTTTATAAAAAGTTGGATAATATGCTATTGACCTGTGCCGGACGTTGAACAAAACACCAATGGTCGCAATCATCAAGCGTGCACAGACCGCAATCGGGAATACTTTTCTCCATTATTTTTGCCATATACAGCGGAGTTGCTGTGTCATTTTCACCCCAGATAAGCAGGGTAGAAGCAGCTATCTTATTAAGCTTTGCAGTTACATCGCTGTTGATAAGCTTAACAAGAGTACTTCTCATTACCGGAGGCGCTGAATTGTAATCAGCAGATCCGTAGTATGCACGCAAGGAGTCAAGCGTCTTCTGTGTGTGATTTTTAATGACAGGTAATGTTAAAATACGCTTTGCAGTTTTAAATGTAAGTTGACGCATTTTCTGTCTAAAGGTTTTTTTACCCTTAATGCCTGCTGCACCGAACAACACCAGTTTATCAGGGGCGATAAGTCCGTCAGCACACATATGAAGCGCTACCCTTGCGCCGTTAGAGTGTCCAATAACAATTTTCGGTGTGATGCTCAGCTTTTCGGTAAACTGCTTTATGATACAGCAATACGCATCTATATCAAGCGGCTCGCTTGGAAGTGAAGTCTTTCCGCAACCGGGCATATCAAGAGCTATACAACGGAAGCGGGGAGAAAGGTGTTTTATAATTGCTGCAAAGCTTTCAAGGGATGCACCCCATCCGTGAAGAAAGAGTACATCTTCACCGCTACCGGTTATTTCGTAGTTTATGTCAATACCCTTTATTGCAATATTCACCTTTTTGCACCTCCGTTATACTATATGTTGATGAAGAATTATTTATTTTTGTGGAGCATTTTCATTCGCTGCTCTTTTGAAAGCACCATCTTACGAAGACGGATAGATTTCGGTGTTACCTCAACAAGCTCGTCATCCTTGATAAATTCAAGAGAGCGTTCAAGCGAAAGCGGAGAAGGCGGTGTAAGCTTCAAAGCTTCGTCAGAGCCTGCTGCACGCATATTTGTGACCTGTTTTTTCTTGCAGACGTTGCACACGAGGTCCTCATTTTTCGGGGATTCACCTACTATCTGTCCTTCGTAAACCTCTACACCGGGTCCGATAAACAAACGACCTCTGTCCTGTGTGTTGAAAAGACCGTAGCTTGATGTTTCGCCCGTTTCAAACGCAACGATAGATCCGCTCGGACGCTGGTCAATATCACCCTTATAAGGCTCGTAATCCGAGAAGATGTGGTTCATAATTCCGTTGCCGTTGGTATCGCTCAAAAACTCCGAACGATAGCTCATAAGCCCGCGGGCAGGGATCTTAAATTCAAGATGTGTGATACCCGTTTCACGGGTTCCCATGTTAATAAGCTCTGCTTTTCGTGTGCCGAGTTTTTCCATAACCGCACCGACATAGCTTTCCGGTACTTCGATCATAAGCAACTCGATAGGCTCAAGAAGCTTACCGTTTTCATCTTGCTTATAAATAACACTTGGGCGAGAAACCTGGAATTCGTATCCCTGGCGGCGCATAGTTTCAATAAGTATTGAAAGATGAAGTTCACCTCTGCCAGATACCTTAAAGGTGTCAGCCGAATCAGTTTCCTCAACACGCATTGAAACATTTGTTTCAACCTCTTTAAACAAGCGGTCACGCAGATTTCGGGAAGTAACGAACTTACCTTCTCTGCCGGCAAATGGGGAGTTGTTGACCATAAAATTCATTGCGATAGTCGGCTCGTCGATCTTAACGAATTCGAGCGGCTCGATATTTTCACGGTCACACGCCGTCTCACCAATGTTAATGCCTTCGATTCCCGATACTGCAACGATATCGCCTGCAACAGCTTCTTCACTCTCAACACGGTTGAGACCCTCATAGGTATAAAGTCGGGATATCTTAACGTTTTGCACCGTTTCATCACGCTTGCAGAGAGCAACCGGCTGATTTACCCTAACAATTCCTCGTTCAACTCTGCCGATGCCTATTCTGCCGACATATTCATCATAGTCAATATTTGAAAAAAGTATTTGCAACGGTCCTTTTGGATCGTTTTGCGGAGCAGGTACTTCATTTATTATCATTTCCATCAAAGGACGAAGATCCCCTTCTCTAACGGTCGGATCATCGGATGCATAGCCTGCTCTGCCCGAAGCGTAAACAACAGGAAAATCAAGCTGATCATCATCGGCACCAAGCTCAATAAACAGATCAAGTACTTCATCAATGACCTCTTCGGGTCTGGCACCGTCACGGTCGATCTTGTTTACGACAACGATCGGCTTTTTGCCAAGACCAAGTGCTTTTTTGAGTACAAATCTTGTCTGCGGCATACAGCCCTCAAATGCGTCAACCAGCAGCAGTACGCCGTCTACCATAAGCAGTATGCGCTCTACCTCGCCTCCGAAGTCAGCGTGCCCCGGTGTGTCAACTATATTTATCTTGCAATCCTTGTAGTACACGGAAGTATTCTTTGCGAGAATTGTGATACCACGTTCACGCTCAAGGTCGTTAGAGTCCATAACACGTTCTGCCACCTGTTCGTTTTCACGGAAGGTGCCGCTTTGCTTGAGCATTTCGTCAACAAGAGTGGTTTTGCCGTGGTCAACGTGAGCAATAATTGCGATGTTTCTTAAATTTTCGGTTTTAACTGTCATTATTTTGCCTCGGTTCTGTAAATTCCTTGAAATAATCATAATTCCACAAATTACATTATATCAAAAATGTGAAGTTTTACAAGTGTTTTTGATATAAAAATTTTTCTTTGATACATTAAATATACAAAAAATCCTGCATAAATGCATAAATATACATTGAAAAATGAATATATACACAGATTTCTTGAAAAACAAAAAAGATTTATGAATATTTTTGCAAAAAACACTTGACAAATTGCAAATTGAGTGTATAATGGTACTCGTTGAATAAAATAAAATGAAAAAAGGAGAGTCTTAAAATGGCTAAAAAAGAGATCAAAAAGGTAGTTTTGGCATATTCCGGCGGTCTTGATACATCTATCATTATCCCGTGGCTTAAAGAAAATTATAATAACTGTGAGGTAATCGCAGTATCAGGTGACGTTGGTCAGGGTACAGAGCTTGACGGTCTTGAGGAAAAGGCACTTGCAACCGGCGCATCAAAGCTTTACATAGAGGATCTTAATAAGGAATTCGTTGAGGATTATGTATTCCCCACAGTAAAAGCAGGTGCAGTTTACGAGGGTGATTATCTTCTCGGTACTTCTTTTGCTCGTCCCGTTATTGCAAAGAGAATAGTTGAGATTGCAAAGGCAGAGGGTGCTGACGCTATCTGTCACGGATGCACAGGCAAGGGTAATGACCAGGTTCGTTTTGAGCTTACTATCAAGGCATTTGCTCCCGAAATGGAGATCATCGCTCCCTGGAGAATTTGGGATATCAAGTCAAGAGATGAAGAGATTGATTATGCAGAGGCACATAACATTCCTCTTAAAATAAACCGTGAAACAAATTATTCAAAGGATAAGAACCTCTGGCATCTTTCACACGAAGGTCTTGATCTTGAGGATCCTGCAAACGAGCCGCAGTACAACAAGCCCGGATTCCTTGAGTTGGGCGTATCTCCGGAGATGGCTCCCGATAAGCCTACCTATGTTACTATTCACTTTGAAAAAGGAGTAATGACTGCTATCAACGGTGAAGAAATGGAAGCAGTTGAAATGATCAAGTTCCTCAACAAGGTTGGCGGCGAGAACGGTATCGGTCTTGCAGACCTCGTTGAAAACAGACTTGTAGGTATGAAATCCCGTGGTGTTTATGAAACTCCCGGCGGTACAATTCTTTACAGAGCACATCAGGTACTTGAAACGATTTGTCTTGATAAGGAAACACAGCACTATAAGGATCTTATCTCTAAAAAGTATGCAGATATCGTTTACAACGGCCAGTGGTTCACACCGCTTCGTGAGGCTCTTGACGCTTTTGTTGATAAGACACAGGAAACCGTTACAGGTGATGTTAAGCTCAAGCTTTACAAAGGCAATATCATCAACGCAGGTGTAACATCACCCTATTCATTGTACGATCCCGAGGTTGCTACATTTGATGAGGATGAGGTTTACGATCAGAAAGACAGCGCAGGCTTTATCAACCTCTTCGGTCTTCCAATCAAGGTTAAGGCACAGCTTGATGCAAAAAGAGAAAACAATAAGGACTAATTTGAACTTATGAAACTTTGGGCAGGAAGATTTAAAAGCGAGATCGACAAAAAAACAAATGATTTTAACTCTTCAATATCCTTCGATTGCCGTATGGCATCGGAGGATATTAAAGGTAGTATGGCACATGCCGCAATGCTCGGTGCACAAGGTATTATCGATAAGTCGGAAAGCGACAAGATAATAAATGAGCTTGCTGCTATTTCATCTGATCTTGAAAGTGGCGCACTTGCTATTGATATGGGTGCGGAAGATATCCATACCTTTATTGAGGGTGAACTGACAAAGCGCATCGGTGACAGCGGCAAGCGTTTGCATACAGCACGCAGCCGTAACGATCAGGTTGCGCTTGATATCCGTTTGCATTTAATTAATCAGACAGACAAGGTGAGCGCTTTGGTGATTGAACTTATCAAGGTCATTTTAAATAAGGCATCGGAGCATACTGAAACGGTTATGCCGGGATACACTCATTTGCAGCGTGCTCAGCCGATAACCTTTGCACATCATCTTATGGCGTACGCACAGATGCTTGAGCGTGATCTTGACCGTCTTTGCGACTGCAAAAAGAGAATGTCGGTTTCTCCGCTCGGTTCAGGCGCCCTTGCCGGCACTACATATCCGCTCGATCGAGAAGCAGTAGCTGAAAAGCTTGGCCTTTCGGGTGTTACAGCAAACAGTCTTGACGGTGTATCTGACCGTGATTTCTGTCTTGAACTCTTGTCGGCGCTTTCAATAATAATGGTACACCTTTCACGGTTTTCAGAGGAGATTATCCTTTGGTGCAGCTGGGAATTCAAGTTCATCGAGCTTTCTGATGCATTTTCGACCGGCTCATCGATAATGCCGCAAAAGAAAAATCCTGATATCGCAGAGCTTGTAAGAGGCAAATCCGGCAGAGTATTCGGTGATCTTATGACGCTGCTTACCGTTATGAAGGGTATTCCGCTTGCATATAATAAGGATATGCAGGAGGACAAGGAGTGTGTATTTGATGCGGTCGATACGGTTATTATGTGTGTCGATACCTTTACCGCAATGCTTGATACTGCAACGGTAATAAAGGAAAATATGCGTGCAGCCGCCGCAAAAGGCTTTATCAATGCAACCGATTGCGCTGATTATCTCGTATATAAGGGCTTGCCCTTCCGTGATGCGTATAAGGCAGTAGGAACTATCGTTGCACTTTGCATTGATAAGGGTCTTACACTTGAAACACTGCCTATCGAGGAATATAAGAATATATGCGAAGATTTTGAAAGTGATGTTTATGAGGCTATATCACTTGATAACTGCGTAAAAAAGCGTACTGTCAAGGGTGGTCCTGCACCGGAATGTGTAAAGTTTGAAATCGACGCAATGAAGAAAAGACTTAATATACAATAATAGATAATTGAAATAATACCGTCACGGTGATGCTGTGGCGGTATTGGGAATTTATACAATGAGGAGATAAATTATGAAACAGTATAAAGCCGCTATCGTTGGTGCAACAGGTTATGCCGGCGAGGAGCTTGTGCGTTTACTTATAAATCATCCTGATGTTGAGATTGGTGCTATAAGCTCGGTGTCGTTTGAGGGTAAACCAATTTCATCGGTATATCCGTCACTACTCGGATTTTGTGATATGGTATGTGTATCACAGAATGAAGCAGTTGAAAGTGCTGATGTAGTATTTGCGGCACTTCCGCACGGACTTTCAGAGCCACTTGCAAAACTCTGTCTTGAAAAAGGAAAGAAATTTGTTGATCTCGGTGCTGATTTCCGTCTTGAGAGTGAAGAAGACTATAAAGAGTGGTACAACAAGTCTTATGATTGTCCTGAGATTCATGGCGAGGCAGTCTATTGCATTCCGGAACTTTCAAGAGAAAAGGCAAAGAATAAAAATATAATTGCTAACCCGGGATGTTACCCCACATCCGCAGCACTTGGACTTACTCCTGCACTCGAAAACGGACTTGTTTTCATTGATCCCATTATCGTCGATTCAAAATCGGGAGCAACAGGTGCCGGCAGAGGTCTTTCACAGACAACACATTATCCCGACTGTAACGAGGCATTCTCACCGTATAAGGTAGGTATACATCGCCACACACCGGAAATTGAGCAGTCGTTATCTCATGCAGCGGGGGAGAGCGTCAAAATAACCTTTGTGCCGCATCTTTTGCCGGTCAATCGAGGAATAGTATCAACTATCTATTCAAGATTGAAGCCAGGTGTTACATTTGAGGATGTACGCAAGGTGTATGAGGAAAAATATAATAATGAGCAGTTTGTTCGTGTTTTACCTTCGGGAAGCGTGGCAAATCTAAAAAATGTCAAGTACACTAATATGTGTGATATCTCACTTCATATCGATGTTCGTACAAATACACTTATTGTAGTGTCAACAATAGATAATATGGTAAAAGGTGCAGCAGGTCAGGCTATACAGAATATGAATATTATTCTCGGTTTGGATGAAGCAGCAGGCTTGAAGCTTGTTCCTCCTGCATTCTAGAAAGGTTTATAAATGGAATTTATTAAAGGCGGTATTACTACCGCAAAAGGCTTTAAAGCCAACGGAATTCATTGCGGCATAAGAAAAAACAAGCAAAAGAAGGATCTTGCAATGTATGCGTGCGATCACATTTGCACGGCTGCCGCAGTACATACACAGAATAAGGTGTGCGGTGCACCAAACACCGTTACAAGAAAAAATCTTGAAAACGGCTATGCACAGGCTATGATCTGTAACAGCGGTATTGCTAACACTTGCGCTGCTGATGGTATTGAGAAAGCAAATGCAATGTGTGAGCTTGCAGCAAATGCGCTTGGAATAGCTGCAAATGATATCATAGTTGGATCGACTGGTGTGATTGGCCCGTCTATCGACCTTGAGCCGATAAAGAACGGAATTGATGAGCTTAAAAGCGGTCTTTCCCGTGAGGGCGGCGTCGATGCTGCTGAGGCTATTATGACTACTGATACACATTCCAAGCAGGTAGCAGTTAAGTTTGAGTTGGACGGTAAAGCCTGTGTTATCGGCGGTATGGCAAAGGGTAGCGGCATGATAATGCCTAATATGGCTACTATGCTCTGTTTTCTTACTACCGATGCAGCTATATCTGCGAAAATGCTTAAAGCTGCGCTTGTCAGTGTTGTAAACGATACCTTTAACATGGTATCTGTTGACGGTGACACATCAACAAATGATATGTGCTCTATTATGGCATCGGGAGATGCAGGGAATAATGAGATCACAGAGTTCGGCGATAATTTTGATATATTCAAGAGTGCACTTTACGAAGCGCTGCGTTGCCTTTCAAGAATGATCGCAGCTGATGGTGAGGGCGCAACAAAGCTTATCGAATGCAATGTCAGTGGTGCAGTTGATGTTAAAAATGCAAAGATAATAGCAAAATCGGTAATCAACTCATCACTTTTAAAAGCCGCTATGTTCGGTGCTGATGCCAATTGGGGCAGAGTGCTTTGTGCTATCGGTTATTCAGGCGCTGAGGTTGATGTTCTCGGTGTTGATATGGAGTTTGCAAGCGAAAAAGGAAGCATTGCCGTATGCAAAAACGGTGCTGGCATACCCGTTGATGAGGACAAAGCAAAGATAATTCTCTCTGAAAAAGAGGTCAATATCAATATCACACTGCATGACGGCGAGGGAACTGCTACTGCTTGGGGCTGCGACCTTACATATGACTATGTAAAGATCAACGGTGATTACCGTTCATAAATATTTATAAAGGAAAGAGTAAGATGAATATTTCTATTAACGACCGTGCCAATGTGTTGGTGCAGGCGCTTCCGTATATTCAGAAATACAATAATAAGACCATTGTTGTAAAATACGGCGGCAACGCTATGGTAAACGAGGAACTAAAATCCGCCGTTATGACAGATATCGTGTTGCTTTCTCTGGTTGGCGTGCGTGTTGTACTGGTTCACGGAGGCGGCCCCGAAATTAACGATATGTTAAAGAAGACCGGGAAGGAATCTAAATTTGTAAACGGTCTGCGTTATACCGATGAGGAAACGATGGATATAGTTCAGATGGTGCTTGCAGGTAAGGTCAATAAGGATCTTGTTGCAAAACTTAATTGTGCGGGCGGTAAGTCGATAGGTCTTTGCGGACTTGACGGTGGAATGATAAATGCAGTTCGCCACACAGAAGAAGATCTGGGATTTGTAGGCGATATCGTCGAGGTCGATCCTTCGCCGATCCATGATGTGCTTGACCGTGGCTATATACCTGTAATTTCAACAGTCGGCGGCAACGATAAGGGAGAGGTATTCAATATTAATGCGGATACTGCTGCAGCCCGTGTAGCTGAGGCGCTCGGAGCTGAAAAACTCATTCTTATGACAGATATCCGTGGGCTTTTGCAGAATAAGGATGATGAAAATACACTTATTGAGGTTGTAAGGGTAAGCGAGGTTCCGTCACTTAAAGCGCTGAATATCATATCCGGTGGTATGATACCGAAGGTAGACTGTTGTGTTGAGGCAGTTCGCCGTGGTGTGAAAAGAGCGCATATTATTGACGGAAGAATTGAACATTCAATTCTTATTGAGCTTTTGTCCGATCAAGGCGTGGGAACGATGTTCCAGTAAGAGAGTGATAAAATGAATTTTAATGATTATAAGAATGCAGACCTGAGCTATGCAATGCATACATACGGAAGATTTGATGTGTGTCTTGAATGCGGCAGTGGTGCAGTTGCTACTGATTGCGAGGGCAGGGAATATATAGATTTCGGCTCCGGTATCGGTGTGAATTCGCTTGGCTATTGTGATGAGGGTTGGGCAGATGCAGTGTGCACGCAGGCAAAGAAGCTTTCGCACACAAGTAATCTTTATTATAATACCGCAACAGTGTCCTTTGAAAAGAAACTGGTTTCGTACTGCAATATGAGTCGTGTGTTTCTTGCAAACAGCGGTGCAGAGGCTAATGAGTGTGCTATTAAAGTAGCAAGGAAGTACAGCTTTGATAAATACGGTGACGGAAGAAATGAGATAATCACTATCAACAATTCCTTCCACGGCAGAACTATGAATACGCTGAAAGCAACGGCACAGCAGGTGCTGCATCCCGATTGCTTTGCACCGTATCCCGAGGGTTTTAGCTATGCTGATAATAATATTGAGAGCGTAAAGCAGGCTATGAGCGAAAAAACCTGCGCTGTTATGCTTGAACTGATACAAGGCGAAGGCGGTGTTTTGCCGCAGAATAAAGAATTTGTTAATGAACTGTCAGCACTATGCAAGACTCAGGACATTCTCCTTATTATTGACGAGGTACAGACAGGTATTGCAAGAACAGGTAAGCTGCTTTGCTGTGAAAACTACGGTATCGTACCGGATATCGTGACACTTGCAAAAGGGCTTGGCGGCGGACTGCCTATCGGCGCTTGTCTTGTTGGCGAGAAGCTGAAGGATACAATGACACCTTCCTCACACGGATCGACCTTCGGTGGCAATCCGATAGCGTGCGCAGGTGCTGAATATGTGCTTGATACTGTGAATAACGAACAGTTTTTATCAGAGGTCGCACGCAAAGGCGAGATTATGAAAAACGCTATTAAAGATTTTAAAAATGTAAAATCTGTCCGCGGTCTGGGTATGATGATCGGTATCGAGGTCGAGGGGAAGATCGGTGCAGACGTTGTCAAGCGTTGTATTGAAAAGGGCCTTATAGTATTAAGCGCAAAAACCTTAGTTCGTCTTTTACCTCCGCTTAATATAACGGATGAGCAGATCCTGGATGGTCTTGAAATTTTAAAATCAGTAATTGAAGAATAATTATTAAGGAGATATCGTTTATGAAACACCTACTTAAAATGTTGGATATGTCAAAGGATGAAATAATTGACGTGTTAAATCTTGCTGATCAGCTTAAATATGAAACAAAGCACAAGATCAAGCATCACTATCTTGCAGGAAAGTCCCTGGGTATGATATTCCAGAAGTCTTCTACAAGAACAAGAGTTTCCTTTGAAACCGGTATGTATCAGCTTGGCGGTCAGGCATTGTTCCTTTCCAACCGTGATCTGCAGATAGGCAGAGGCGAGCCGGTTCAGGATACTGCGCGTGTTCTCTCACGCTATCTCGACGGTATTATGATCCGCACATTTGAGCAGAGCGAGGTTGAGGATCTTGCTAAATACGGCTCAATTCCGATAATCAACGGTCTTACCGATTTTGCTCATCCCTGTCAGGTGCTTGCCGATCTTATGACGATCCGTGAGTTTAAGGGCAGATTAGAGGGTCTTAAAATGGCATTCATTGGTGACGGCAACAATATGATGAACTCACTTATTGTCGGCGGTCTTAAAGTCGGTATGGAGGTTTCAGTTGCTTGTCCCGAGGGCTATACTCCTGATAAGACAGTTCTTGATTTTGCTTATACAAACGGCGGATTCAGCATGTTCACTGAGCCTGCTGATGCAGTTAAGGACGCTGATGTTATCATTACCGATGTATGGGCGTCAATGGGTCAGGAGGATGAAAAGGCACAGCGCGAGCGTGTATTTAAGGACTTCCAGGTAAATGACGAGCTGCTCTCTCTTGCAAATGAGGATTGTATGGTGCTTCACTGTCTGCCTGCTCACCGTGAGGAGGAGATAACCGAGAAGGTGCTCGAAGCTCATGCAAACTAGATTTTTGAAGAAGCAGAAAACCGTCTGCATGCACAAAAAGCAGTAATGGTAAAATTAATGCAGGATTAATAATGAACTGCCCAAGTGTCTTTGTGACACTTGGGCAGTTTTGTTACAAGAAAACGAGCTGACCGTGGTCAGCTCGTTTAAATTTATCTTATTTCTTTCGCAATGCGATCATTGCGATTATCACAACTACTGCTGCAACAAGCACAACTATGACCATTGGGTTAAGTAATACCATGCCTGCTGTGATAAGCTTTGTTGAAAGAAGTGATTTTAACATATTTAAAAATCCTCTCTGTATTTTATTTACAAACTTCTGTCATATCCTTTTCGATTGCAGCGCATGCCTTTTCGGCATTCTCCTTCGAGTCGCTCACAGCGGTGAGATAAACCTTTATCTTCGGCTCTGTACCAGACGGACGAACGATAGCAGCTGCATCGTTTTCGAGATGATAGAAAAGTACGTTTGATCTTGGCAGATCAATAGTCTGTGTCTTACCGGTAGCGGTGTCAGTATAAAGTGATGTATCGTAATCGCTTATTCCGATTACCTTAAGACCGCCGATAACAGTAGGCGGCTCGTTTCTGAGCGAACCGGTAATCTCACTTATCTTCTGCATACCTGCAACGCCTTCACAAGTGAAGCTAAGCTGTTTGTGGAGGAAGTAGCCGTACTTTTTATAAAGTGAGTCCATAACATCAACCAATGTTACACCCTCGTTTTTGTAGTATGCTGCCATTTCGCAGATAAGCATTGATGCCACTACTGCATCCTTATCACGAACATAGCTGCCTGCGAGATATCCATAGCTTTCCTCAAAACCGAAGATGTATCTGTCTTGCTCGTTTTTCTCTTCAAGGAAGCCAATCTGCTCACCGATAAATTTAAATCCTGTAAGCACATTGATAATATCACAACCGTGATTTTTTGCGATCTTTGTTGCCAGGTCTGTTGTAACTATAGTTTTTACCGCAATCGGATCTTTTGGCATAGTGCCTTTCTTTGTGCGCTGTGTGAGGATATAGTCAAGCAGCATTGCACCGACTTCGTTGCCTGTCATCAAACGATATTCACCGTTATAATTAACCGCAATGCCGACACGGTCTGAATCGGGATCTGTAGCAAGTAAGATATCCGGCTTAACTTCTTCAGCTACTTTAAGAGCCTCCTCAAATGCTTGGCGGATCTCAGGATTAGGATAAGGTGCGGTGGGGAAGTTGCCGTCCGGCAGCTCCTGCGACTTTACAACAGTTACATTTTTAATACCAATCTTATCAAGAATTGCACGAACAGGCTTGTTGCCTGCACCGTTGAGGGGTGTATATACTACTTTGAAATCCGTGCCGGAAAGCACCTCAGGATTTACCGACTGTTTTGCAACCTCACAAAGGTAGTTTTCAATAATATCGTCACCGATAAATTCTATCATACCGTTATTTACGGCTTCATCAAAATCAATACGCTTAACATCGGTGAAGATGTCTGTTTTCTCAATGTGTGAAAGCACAATATCTGCAGCTTCAATAGTCAGCTGACATCCGTCCGGTCCATAAACCTTAAATCCGTTGTATTTTGCTGGATTATGGCTTGCGGTAACGACACAGCCTGCATCACAATTTAAAGCGCGTACTGCATAAGAAAGCATAGGTGTGGGCATAAGCTCCTTATATATGTAGACCTTAATGCCGTTTGCAGCAAATACGCTTGCAGCACATTTTGCAAATACATCCGATTTGATACGGCTGTCATAAGCAATGGCGATACTACCGTTTTCGACAGTTCCGTTGACATAGCAGGAAAGTCCCTGTGCTGCCTTGCCGACTGTGTAAACGTTCATACGGTTAGTGCCCGCGCCGATAACTCCTCGCAAGCCTCCTGTACCGAATTCAAGTTCTTTATAAAAACGGTCGATCACTTCGTCCTCATTGCCTTCAATGCTGTTAAGCTCATTGATGAGATCGGCGTCATCCACTGCATTTTCCTTCCACAAATTAAGTTCAGCCTGGTATTTCATTCAAATGCTCCTTAAAAACAAAAATATACTATTATATTATAATTCCACTTATGTAAAAAATCAACTGCTTTTTTGTCTATGCTTCGACAAAAATGTGTTGTAAAATTGATATTATTATGATAAAATTATATAGATTACAAAATTTAGGGGGTTATTATTGTGATTTGGCATTCGTCAACTTCACAGGAAATTGCAGACGAGCTTGGTACTGATCTCGGCAAAGGACTTGAGAGTGGCAAGGTCGCTATGCTTTTGTCGCAGTACGGCAAGAATGTAATGAATCAAACAAAGAAAAAGAGCATTATTGAGCGGTTTGCAGCACAAATGAAGGATGTTATGATACTTATACTTCTTTTGGCCGCTGCGGTTTCTGTTGTACTTACTGTAATTGAAGGTACAAATGACTGGGCAGAGCCTATCGTTATAGTTGCTATCGTAATTCTCAACGCCATCATCGGTGTTGTTCAGGAATACCGTGCAGAATCGGCACTCGAAGCATTGAAAGTGCTTGCAGCACCTACTGCGAAGGTCATTCGTGACGGCAAGACCGATACTATTGATGCAACAGAGCTTGTCCCTGGTGATGTTATTTTGCTCGATGCAGGTGATTTTATCCCTGCTGATGCAAGGCTTTTCGAGTCATACAGCATGCGTTGTGATGAATCAATGCTTACAGGTGAATCGGTAACTGCTGAAAAGGATGCCGGCGTTATGTGTGAGGATATTGCCTCGGTCGGCGACAGACAGAATATGGTTTTTTCTGGCTGTTCTGTTGCATACGGAAGCGGTAAAGCGGTTGTTACCGAAACCGGTATGACTACCGAGATAGGCAAGATTGCAACGATACTTCACGGAACAGAGGATGCGATCACACCTTTGCAGGTTAAACTTGCGTCACTCGGCAAGAGTCTTGGTGGTATCGCACTTGCAGTATGCGTGGTAATATTCATTTGCGGTTTCTTTATGAAACTTGGTTTTATGGATATGCTTATGACTTCCATATCTCTTGCAGTTGCTGCTATCCCTGAGGGACTTCCTGCAATAGTTACCGTCGTGCTTGCTATCGGTGTTCAGCGTATGGTTAAGAAAAATGCTATTATCCGCCGTTTGCCTGCGGTTGAAACACTTGGCAGTGCATCGGTAATATGTTCGGACAAGACCGGCACATTAACACAAAACCGTATGACGCTTACAAGAGCCTACACCGATGATATTTATGAGGTCGATAATTTAGCGCCTGACTCTGTTCGTGACCTTTTAAAGCTTGGTGCATTGTGTTGCGACGGTACCGTTGAAATAGATGAAAACGGCAATGAAAAGCATATAGGTGATCCGACTGAAACCGCTATCGTGGCTGCTGCAATGCATTTGCACAGCACCGATAAAGCTACACTTGATTCACTTTATCCCCGACTTTGCGCTTTGCCGTTCGATTCAGAGCGTAAGCTTATGAGTACGGTATGTATGATCGACGGAAAACCTTTTTGCATTGTAAAGGGCGGCGTTGATATCCTCGTTGACCGTTGTGAGCACGCTGATAAGGAAAAGATAACAGAGGCAAACGAGGCTATGGCAGCGCTTGCGTTGCGTGTGCTTGCTATCGCAGTAAAGCCCCTTGATGAAATTCCCTCAAATCCTACTTGTGAGGAGCTTGAATACGGTCTTACCTTTGTAGGTCTTGTCGGAATTATTGATCCGCCGAGAAAAGAGGCAAAGATAGCGATCGGTGAATGTAAGAAGGCTGGTATCCGTACCGTTATGATAACCGGTGATCATATTATCACCGCTTCAGCTATCGCTAAAAAGCTCGGTATTCTTGAAGAAGGCGGGCTTGCCGTTACCGGTACAGAGCTGTCGGCTATGAGTGATGATGAGCTTGACGAGAAGATAGAGGACATTTGTGTATATGCCCGTGTTTCGCCGGAAGATAAAATACGCATCGTCAATGCATGGCAAAGAAAAGGTGAGGTCGTTGCCATGACGGGTGACGGCGTGAATGATGCTCCTGCGCTCAAAGCTGCCGATATCGGTTGCGCTATGGGCATCACTGGCACCGATGTTGCAAAGGGCGCTGCTGCTATGACGCTGACAGACGATAACTTTGCCACTATCGTTACTGCAGTTAAAGAAGGAAGAAGCATTTATAATAATATCCGTAAGGCTGTGCATTTTCTGCTTTCCTGCAATTTAGGTGAGATAATAGCGGTGTTCTTTGGACTGCTTATTTTTAAGGGTGTACCGCTCACTCCGATACTACTGTTGTGGATGAACCTTGTAACCGACAGTCTGCCGGCGCTTGCCCTCGGCGTTGAGCCGGTGGAAAAGAGCATTATGGATACACCTCCCCGTAAGAAAGATGAAAGCATATTCGCTCACGGACTCGGTATTAATGTGCTTTGGCAGGGTGCAATGTTCGGTATTCTCACACTTATTGCATATAACTACGGTCTTACAAATCATGTCGGTGACCATCCGCAGATGTATGCACAGACTATTGCTTTTGCAGTTTTGTCACTTTCACAGCTGTTTCATGCTATGAACTGCCGCAGTGAGCGTTCGCTTTTCGATGTCGGTTGGTTTAAGAATAAGCTGATGCTTGGTGCATTTGCTGTTTCAGTAGCGCTGATGTGTTTAATACTGTTTGTCCCTGCACTTGCAGGTGTATTCGGCATTGCATCGCTTGCAGCGAGTGATGTTCTTGCAATTATCGGTCTTTCGGTAATACCTCTTATTTTATCGGAAATAGTAAAGCTTGTTCGTTTTTTTATTAAAAAATAAATAACACATAAATTGAAAAGGTTGCAGAACAATAAATTCTGCAGCCTTTATTTTTATGGAGGAATGATCTTGAAACAAATAAAAGTGTTTTTTAAATCCGCCGCAATAACTTTGCTTTGCTTTATGATAATATTCTGGCTCATATTCGGAATGATGTTGAGTGATAATCGCCTATCTGCTGTTAACGGACAGCCGGAAAACTATTCATATGAGTTTGATAGCGACCACAATATATTGTGTATGACAGTGTTCGGCAAAAAAATGGAAATCGAATTCCCAAACTCAGAAGATATCACCGCTGCTGCCAATACAGTGAGAAGCCTTATGCCGCCTGATGCAGACGGTGCT
>JAFPAK010000038.1 GCA_017390825.1 Clostridia bacterium | reverse complement strand
GCTTCGATCATCTTCTTGCTCGTTTGACCCGCAGAATTTTCAGAGCCTGAAACCGTTGATATTCCTTGATTTTTTGTGTGGCTGTCAGATACGGACTTCATTTGTCCCACGTGACGTCTGAACTTTTCGAGGTATTTTTCCGTTGATTCTCCTGAGAAAATCTTGATACTTAACTTCATCGTATTCTCATCAACGGGAGTCACATAAATCTTATCTATATAGGTATCAACGAATTCTTTTGAAATTATTCCGCATCTCGCATCAGACTGAGCTGCGGCAATCGCACTGCGAACGGCATTGATGTGTTTTTTGAATTCTTCGCTTGATTCAAGCGTTTCTGAAAGCTCTCTAATCAGTTCTTCCGTTTCTTTGATTTCATTGTTGCATTGCTCTGTCATCTCAAAGAAATCTCTGTCGGTAATCTGACCTGCAACATTGAATTCAAGCAGCTTTGCTTTTTTCTGCAAAGCAAAATCTATCTTCTTTTCGAGTTCTTTTATTCTTTTGGGTAATTTCCCGTTATCAGTCATTTCTGCGTAATCACGCAAATATTCTTCAACAAGTGCATCGGCGTTTGCTTTTGTATCACGGAAAACTTCAAAAAGAACCGGTTTGATTTCTTCTTCATAAATTGCGAACGATGCGCAGGAATCGGAACCGCCTTTGATTTTGCCCGAGCATATCCATTTACTGTTTTTGTTTCCGCTTCTGTCTTTGGATTCACGGCGGTAATATGCTGTTCCGCAGTCCATACAGAAAAGTTTACCCGTCAGCAGATTTGCATGGTTACAAATACCCTGACGTGCTTTTACATCTTCGCTTCTTCTTCGAAGAATCACATTTGCCTTATCCCATAATTCTTCCGAAACGATGGCAGGCACAATTTCACCTGTTTCATCTTTGAACATAACCCATTCTTCAGGTGGCAGGAACTTCTGCTTCTTTGTGAACATATCAACAACACGGACTTTGTTGCCGACATAGTATCCCTTATACTTGGGATTTGAAATCATATTTGACATTGTTGAGTGAGCAATTTTATTGCCCTTGTTATTACGGTATCCCTTGTCCCAGAAAATTGTTTCAATCTGCTTCATGCTGTATTGATCGGTTGCATAAAGTTCAAACAATTCTCTTACCATTTCTGCCTGTTCTTCGTCAATAACAAGCCTTTTATCAAGTTTTTTGTAGCCGAATATATTACTGTTGCCAAGAACAACGTTTGACTTGATTGCCTGCTGATGACCGAACTTAACTCGGCTCGAAAGCTTGCGGAGTTCTTCCTGCGCAATTGAGGACATAATCGAAAGTCTGAGTTCGCTGTCTTCTTCAAGGGTATTTATGTTGTCATTCTGAAAGAATACGCCGACACCGTATCCGAGAAGCTGACGGGTAAACTGAATTGAATCGAGAGTATTTCTTGCAAAACGTGAGATTTCTTTGGTGATAACCAAATCGAACTTTCCGTCTGCCGCATCATCAATCATTCTGTTGAAATTTTCTCTTTTCTTTACCGAAATACCCGACAGACCCTCATCTACGTAACCCGGCACAAAAGTCCAGGGAAGATGCTTACGGATAAAATTCTCATAAAAGCTTACCTGATTGCCGAGCGAATTCAACTGCTCATCGCTGTCCGTCGAAACACGGGCATAATATGTTACCCTGAGCGGAATCTCATATATGCTTTTCATTCTCATTTGCATTCTAACGCTATGTATATCCATTTATCTACAATCCCTCCATATTGAACATGATTTCGTTAAATCATTATCTATATATTAGCAGAAACACAAAAGAAAATCAAGAGCGAAATTTATCTTGATTGGTTTGACGGCTTACGGGAATGAATCTTGTTTGCCATACGGTTTCTTTCAGATTCGCTTATCAGACCTTTTCCGTAAAGAGTATCGTTGAAATAAATGAGCCAAAGCTTTTCAATAACACTTTGTTTTTCCGCTTCACTCATTTTTCTGCCTGAATTCTGTTCGTTATTTATTTCCATAAGCCATCTCCTTCCTTTTTAATGTTGTTTGCCAAAATCTTCTGTTTATTCTTACGAATTTTTCGACCTCCTTATTATCAGTTAATTATTGTTATAGAAAGCAAACTCTGCCGAAACCGAGCTTGCCATTGTGGATGGTGCGTTATACAAAGCAGATATGAGATATGATTTGATATTTTTGATTTTTGTTGTGGAACTTTCAATGCAGCCGATGACGTATTCGATATGCTCTGACGAAAGTTTTTTGAACCGTGAAATAACGATCTCTCTCGGAAAATCACTTCCGCCGATTCTGACGGTGGGAGTTGTTCCGGACATAACATCTGCCATTATGAGAATAATCTCTCTGACCATTTCGGCATCGCCGTTGATACAGTCATATTCAATCTGTTCTTCAATACTTTCTATCAGCTCATCATAACTGATAGATGGATTGATGTAGATGATATTATTATTATTCTCTTTATTATAGATAGAGTTCGATTCTGATACTTCACGAAGTTCGGTTTTAACACTTCCGGAAGTTTGATTTTGATACTTGTCAGGTTCGATTTTGAGCATTGACAAAGCCGACGGTGCAATTATTATTTTCGAAGGCTTTCCGCAGCCGTCACGGTACTTTTCTATCAGACCCGAATTCTGCAATTCTTTGAGAAGTCTTACTGCCTTTGCACGGGCACAGCCGAGCTTTTCGCATATTTCGTTTATTGTGTAGACTACAAAAATATTGCCGTAGGAATCGGTGAATCTGTCTGCATTTATTTCCGACAGTCCCGTTCGGTCAAGTATCATGGCAAAAAGCAATTTTGCATCAACTGACAAATCAGAAAACAAAGATGAATCAATCAGCGCTCTGGGAAACTTCAGAAATGAAAACTGTTCCCTATCGCCCAATGAATCACCCGTCTTTCTTTCCGAGACCGACTTTTTCAGCGTGAGCTTTTGCCTTTTCCGTCTGTTCTTTTGTCCTTGGCGGAATAAGTTTTATTGCAATGCTTGATTTCGGTACTTCATAAAGCTCTCCGCCGTACTGGTCTGTGCGTATGTGACGGAGCACACCGTGATTCTTTCTGTCAAACTCTGCAAAACGCCTTTTAAGCGGTTTGGAATTGATGTAAACAGACCAAAAATCTTCATCGGCATTTGAGAGAAGAATATTCTCTTTTTCATACTTGGTTAAATGATACATTTTACCTCCTTATTCGTTTAATATGTCCGTTATCGACAGGTTAATATACTTACACCTACGTTCCGGCAGACGGATAAAAACCGTTGTCTAAGACTTGATTTCTCACCCGCATTTTAATGTTCACCTCCGTTTTTCGGCTTCCCGAAAAGTAATATATTAAATAAAAAACTACCTACAAGAAAGAAGCGGAAACAAATCCGATTCTTGTTCTTGCAGGTAGTCTCTCACGTAATATGTCTGGAAAACTCCTTACATTCAAGCAAGTGTTTCTTATATGGATTTACGGGCATATTTCATCAGAACCATACAGCTCACTTGCGCATTCAATTTTAATAGTTCAGTCCGTTGTTTTTAGGAGCATACGAATCAACCCGACGGTGGGTTCTGCTCAGTTTATGATAAATCTGTTCGCTGTGACACAGCGGGCAAACTGTTTTTGCCTTTCCCTGCTCATTAAGAGTTGCCGTAAGAATTTTTCCGCAGTTCAGACAATGCCAGCTTGCATTGATATTCACACAGGTTCCTTTTGGGGTATCATACATTTTTCACCCTCCAAATTTCGTATTCAGATATTCTGTGATTTTACAGTTTCATACTTCGTATGGGTTTAATAAGCGAACATTTGTCCTGTGTGTAATAATAGCACAAATGTTCGCCTTCGTCAATGATTTTTTCCAAAGTTTTTCATTTGACTCTAGACCTCCCGTCAAAAGACCAATTTGCAAAAAGGGCAAATTAAAAGCACCTCACCGAAGTGAAGTGCTTTGTGCTTATGATTATATTTAATCAGTCCGACAAATTGGAATTTGTCGAGCATAAATATATTTATTTATGCTAAAAGTTCCATAAAATTAGTTAACAACATTAAAGCTGCAAGACATATCGGCAATATTATCACTAATACAGATATTCTTTTATTTTGACTAACCTTTGGAGAAACAATGACGAAACTGATGAGTCTCTGATGACAGATCAACTTGACGGAGAATGGTTTCTGAGAATGATTGGTCTTGACGGCAATATTCCCGATGAAAGGGTTCGTTCGGTAATTGAGTTTATTTTCGAAAATAATTTTGACAGTGATCAGGGGCTTCTTAACGCTACCGTGCCTCAAAATAAACAGACAAGTATTGATACATATAATAATTGTCAGACGATTGCGGTGTGGACAGGTATAGGATATGCTTTCTTTGCGCTTGCGCTTGCTGTCGGAGAAACCGAAATATCAGATTCGGTCATCGGGTCGATTCACAGCAATCAGTTGAGACTCGGCCACTTTTGGGATCATTGGGAATGCGGGCATCACTACACAAGACCTATGTCTAGCTGGAGCACGCTTATCGCTGCATTGGGTCTCAAAATCGATTATGAAAATAAAAAGCTCAGTTTTAATCCTATATGCAAAAATATTACACTTCCGCTTATTATTCCGGATGTGCTTGCAAAAGTAAAAATTACCGATGGTAAACCAAGTGTTGAATGCATTTATGGTGATCTTGAAGTTTGAAATGTAAGTGACGAATGATTTCTTGAAGATCCGGCAGTATTTTTTCACAATTAAATAAACAACCGTTTCATTGATGCGTTGCACTGTGAAGCGGTTGTTTGATATTTTTGAGAAGAATTATATTTTGCAATACACTTATGATTGCTTCTTGTTAATAATTTTCAGATTTACGGTTGAAAATTAAACTTAACAAAGGTATAATAATTATTAATTTTAAGAATTGTGTTTGATATAATAATTTAAAATTTTGAAAATCAAGCGAGGATGATTATGAAAAAGACATTACCGAAACGTAAAATGATACGATATTGCCTTTCTGACATTGCTAAAGGACTTTTTAACGGAATGATAGGCAACTACCTTTTGTATTTCTTTCAGCCAACCGTAAAAAGCGGCATTCCGAGTTTGCTTCCGCAGAACAAATTGCTCGGATTTATCACAATTATGGCGCTTCTTACCGGACTGAGCAAAGTTGTTGATGCCATTACCGACCCATGGGTAGCCAATCTTTCAGACAGATGCACTCACAAGGATGGCAGAAGAATGCCTTTTATGAAGTATTCAGCAATTCCTTATGCTGTTTCGGTGCTTATGATATTTATGGCTCCGTTTGCTCAGAGATCGTTTGCGAATATTATTTGGGTAGGTTTCTTTTTGATTACTTACTATACTTCATACACATTTTTCTTTATTCCCCGAAACGCTCTTATTCCTGAAGTTATACCTGATGCCAAAGACAGGGTTGGCTACTACGGAATCAGCACAGCATTTTTTATGGGTTCAAGCTCGTTTATGTATGCTGCAACCTTGTTTGTAAATCTTATCAAGAATCTGGGTGTCAGCGCACTCTGGTCGTGGCGCATCGTTTTTGCTGCTTTTGCAACTATCGGTCTTATCTGTGTGCTTCTCGGTTCAACAGCGTTCAAAGAAACCGACTATGTTGAAGCAAGTGTTAAACCCCGTCAGTCTCTTCTTTCATCTGCAAGGAGTATTTTTAAGAATAAGAGCTTTGTTACTTTCTTTGCGGGTGATCTGTTCAGTTATATATCAATGGCATTTTTTCAGACAGCAATGCTTTATTATATTACAATGCTTTTGAATGTTCCCGAATCGCAGTCTTTCTTGGTTATGCTTGTAGCTATTGCAGTTGCGCTTTGTTTGTTCCCGATGATTGTAAAATTAAGCAAGAAATACGGCAAGAAGACAATGCTTGTTATTGCAAGCGTGATTTTTACTGTGGTATTCGCATTTATTTTCTTTGGCGATTTGCTTGCGTCGTTGGTTGTAGGATACGAGCTGTTCCTTGGTCTGTTTATGGGCATTGTTGTGGCATTTCCGTTTGCTGCCATCAACATTCTGCCACAGTCGTGTATGTCGGATATCATTCAGAAAGACAGCATTGAAAACGGTGTTAACCGAGAAGGCTTCTTCTCGGCTACCAAGACGTTTATTGAGAAAATTGCATATTCTCTTGCTATGGTAGTGGTTTCAAGTGTTTTGGCCATCGGTGCGGCGGAAGGTGAATCCGTAGGTATGCTTGGTGTAAAACTTACGGGTGTTTTTGCGGGAATTTTCAGCCTTTTGTCTCTTATTTTCTTTATAATCTATAACGAAAAAGGCGTAACAAAATTTATCGAAGAGCACAAGGGAAACGGTGACGAAAAATGAAAAAGCAAAATCTAAAGACAGAATCAGCCCGCAAGAGCGTTTCTGCCGAAAAAAATAATGAATATGTTGCCAAACTTTCGCGAATGATTAACTGCAAAACGGTCTGGACAAGAGAAAATGAAAATAAGGCTGAGTTTGATAGATTTTATGCAGAGCTTGATGAAATGTTTCCGAATCTTAAATCAAAAGCAGAAAAGTTGACTTTTGGCGGCGGATGTTTTGTTTATGTTATTCGCGGCAATAATGCCAAGAAAAATATTATGCTTATGTCTCACCACGATGTTGTGGAAGGCAGCGATGAATGGGAAACCGATCCGTTTTGTGCCGCAGAGAAAGACGGTTATTTATACGGACGGGGTACGATAGACACAAAAACACCGCTTTTTGCCGAACTTCAGGCTGCGGAAGAGCTTCTTGCTGAGGGATATGATTTTAACGGTATCAATCTCTGGATCGGATCTTCAAATAATGAAGAGGTTTGTGGCGACGGTATTGTAATTGCCGTTGAATATTTTAAGGCTAACGGAATTCATTTTGATGCTGTTATTGACGAGGGCGGTGCGATTACCGAAGGCCAGATTCCCGGGGTTGCATGCAAGAGTGCCGTTGTTGCAGTTCATGAAAAAAGCAGACATATCTATCGTTGCACGGCAAAGATAGACCCGCGAGGTCACGGTGGATTCGGAGGCGCAAAAGACAGCGCGGTTGAGCGTCTCAGCCGCTTTATTGCGGAAGTTAGCGATAAGAAAAATAAAATCTATAAAGGTAAATTCTATCCCGAAGTCAGAGCAACTTTCGAACGGCATGTGCCGTATATGTCTTTCCCGTTGAATTTCTTGTTTGGCAATATCGGTGTTTTTGCTCCGATTATTAAAAAAATAATGATGGGTATTCCTGCGGCTAATGCAATGCTTTCTACCGGCTTGTCTTTTACCACACTTGATGCCGGAGATTCCCGTGATCCGCAGATGCGCGCTAAAACGGCAGAGACCACCATGTTCTTACGTTGTGTTCGTGAAGATGATCTGTATGACGGACTGAAAAAAATCAAAAAGATTGCCGAAAAATACGGAGTTGATATTGAAGAAACAGAAAGAGATTATTGCAAACCTACCGACTTTAACGGCGAAACTTACAAAAGAGTGGAAGCTTTGCTTCATAATAATTTTCCCGATGTTGCCGTTGTACCTTTTCTGCTGACGGCAGGCACGGATGCAAGACGATTTACAGATGTTGCTGACAGCATCCTTCGTTTTGCGCCGATTGATCTGAATAAAAAACAGTTTGCTTCCATACATGGAGAAAATGAACATATAGGCATTAAAAACATCGGTGAATGTGTTGTATTTTATAAAGATTTGATAAAGGAGATTTGATTATGAGTAATGTAAAAAACGATCCCAAATACAAGAACGGTCTCCTTCAGGCTGTTCGTGCGCAGTTGGAGCACAGAGCTTTCTGGTTGTACCTTCTTTGTGATGAGGCACAGAAAAGAGGCTTGGATCCTCGTGATTTTGCGAGTGCCGCTATCAAACGCTGCGGATTGTCACAGGGTGCGGATCTTGTAAAAAAAGGTAACACCGACAGCCTGAAGGGTCTTCGAAAGACTCTGTTTACCAAGCCTGCACAGTTTGTGTTTGAAATGGATATTCTTGAATCAACAGATGACAAGCTTTCAATAGATTTTCATTATTGTCCGCTTGTTAAGGCTTGGCAGAATGCGGGCTGTTCCGATGAAGAGATTGCCATGCTTTGCGATATTGCGATGTGCGGAGATAACGGCATCGGCGAGTGCTACGGAAGTGTGCTTAATTTGCCGAAATGTATTGCAAAGGGCGACGATGTATGCAGCCTTCGATATCACAAGAAAGATAAATAAAGAAATATTTTTATACAGTTAAATTAACAAAATAACCGCTTCATTGATGCAATGCACCGTGAAGCGGTTGTTTGTTTGGGCGATAATTCAATTTTTTACAAGTGCTTTTTTCATTGAATTGTAGCCGATAAGAACGGTCCATACATAAGCGCAGGTTTTGGGCATCATCAGTAATCCTATCATCGGATAAATATCTGCCCAGAGAACTACGGGAATGTAAAATCCGAAGCTCAGAACGATTGTCAGCCACATAAATCGGTATTCCTTATCGTTGTTTTTCTTTGCGCTGTTGAAAAACAGAACTATAATCAGAAGCCCGAGTAACGCAAGCGGAGAGAAATGGTCTCTTTTAAGCTTCAATTTCCACTCAATCGGCAGAGGAAAGAGCCGAACATACAAAACCACCTCAATCGATGCAACAAGCACCGATAAGAGGTGGTTCTCTGTTTTGGTGGGAGTAGTTTAATAAACTTGAATTTATTACACAACACCCATACAAATCTCAACAAGCAGGGCAACAACTACTACAAGTGCGGAGATGATGAAGCCGTGAATCATCGGGCGGATTCCTGACTTTTTGAAGCTTGAGAAAGATGTGTTAAGGCCAATTGCCGCAAGTGCACTAACCATAAGGAATTTGCTTGCTGTTTTTGTTCCCGAAACAATTTCGTCAGGAATTGCAAAAACACTTGCAACAACAGACATCGCAACAAAGCCGAGAATAAACCAGGGGAATATCTTTTTGATACTGAAATTTGCTTTAAGTTCATCGGGATTTTTGCTGTTTTTCTGTGCTTCTTTCTTTTTCAGACGAAGGGAAATGAATGCAAAAGTGATAACAGTAGGAATGATTGAAAGCGTTCTTGTGAGCTTTACCATTGTTGCGAAATCGCCTGCACCTTCCGAAAACGCATAGCCCGTTGCAACAACGGATGACGTGTCGTTAACTGCTGTGCCTGCCCAGATTCCGAAGGCTTCATCGGTCATTCCGATTGCTCTGCCCATAATCGGAAAAAGAATAATCATTGCCATATCAAAAAGGAAGGTTGCCGACATTGCATAGGCAACATCATCGTCATCTGCATCGATTGTGGGTGCGATAGCCGCAATGGCAGAGCCTCCGCAGATACCTGTTCCCGCTGAAATGAGATTGGAAAGCTTCCAGTTAAGACCCAACGCTTTGCCGATGAAATATCCGCCGCCGAAGCAGGTGAGCAGGGTGAACACCATAACTGTCAATGACATTTTGCCGACCTGAAGAACGGTTGTGATATTAAGCGAAAGACCGAGAAGAATAATTGCAAATTTGAGAAGCTTTTTCGATGTGAATTTTATACCGCTTGCAAAGATATCTGTTTTTGTAAGAAAACGGTTGATAATCATACCGATGAACATTGCGATAACTGCAGAGCCGATTAAATGAATCGGAAGCAGACTTTCAAGCCACATCGCAAGAGCGGCAATAACAAACGATAAAATTATTCCCGGAAAATACTTTATAATTTTCATAAACAAACCTCGTGATTGATATTCGCCACATTATAGCACCGAAAATAATAAAAATCAATAACTAAAACTCCCTCGGTGAATACCGAAGGAGTCCGACAGATTGGAATTTGTTGTCAACCGCAGCAGTCACAACAATTATCCGTTATATTCTGCCGCAAAACGGGTAAGGTCGGGACCGTCAGATCTTGTATCATATCCTTGCCAGGCGACCACTCTGTTTTTACAGGGAATTACAAGCAGATTTTGTCCGTTCATTCCGCCTTTGTTATAAGAATCTTTTATGCCGTTGGGTGCAAATTCATAATGTCTGTCAAGAACTTTTTTCACCCATTCGGCTGATACTATTCTTTTTCCGTGGTATTCGCCGCCGTTGAGATAAACGGCACCCAGTTTTACCATATCCTCAACTCTTATATACAGACCTGTTGCGCCGATTGAGTATCCCTTCGGACAACAACTCCAGGCAACTTCTTTAAAACCGAGAGGCAGAAAGATATTTTCCCAACAGAACTGCAAAAGCGGTTTTCCCGAAACCTTGCTTACAATTCTCGACAGAATATAATATCCTGCATCTTCATAATGCCTTTCCGTATCCGGAGGACAAATCCATTTCTTCAGCATAATTTCTTTCAAATAATCCGGATCATACTCCGATGCATCAAAAACATCCGTATCAAAACCGCCCGGATAACCTGTCATATGAAGCATAAGCATTTCAACCGTAGTTTCATCCCAATAAGGATCGTATCCTTCAGGGCACTCGTCTTTCAGAATCTGAGTTACGGTGTCTTCGGTGCTGATCTTCCCTCTGTCACACAATATACCTATAGCGGTAACAGTGTACATCTTTGAAACTGAGTATACATTCTGACTTGCATTATTAGGGGTTACAATTATTTTTTCGGGGTTTTCATTACCTATGATTTCGGCAACAGAAAAAACTCTGCCGTCATTATTTTTTATAAACTCTGCGAAATCTTCAAGAAACCTGCTCATAATATACCTCTCTGCATTATCAAATCAAGTTGAAGCATTATCATCGATTAAATTGGAATTT
>JAFPAK010000327.1 GCA_017390825.1 Clostridia bacterium | reverse complement strand
TCGCATTGCTGCAATGACGGGTTTGTAGCGACCGCTGACATAATCGCCGCTGTATAGCGTTCTGCTTTTTTGTGGTCTCCGAGTGTTTGCTTTATCAGATTTTGATAAACGTCTGATTTAATCACCATAGAGAATTTCGGTTTCTGCGCTGATAACTGATTGTTAGCCATTGTTATTTCCTCCTGTTTTTTTGAATTTCTTTTGCCGCCTTTTCCGTTTCTTCTATCTCAGATAAAAGTTCGGCATTACCTGTTATTCTATACCACTCTTTTTGAAACTCTCTAAAGTGTTCATAATATGCCACTTTAAACTTTGTACTTCCATCCTCTGCACCCATGCAAAGAAGGCAATCTTCATTATCTTCAAACATTCCGGCTATATAAATAACTGTTCCGTGTTTGGGTTCAAACATCATCTTAACCATATCATTATCGTCAATTTCTCCGTCTTTTAAAATCGAAAAATCAACATCACGAATGATTTTTATAACCCTTTGTCCAAAATCAAAATATTCCTTCATGTATTACCTCCGATTATTTCAATATTGTTTTCTTGCATGTAAGCCTTTAAGGCTTTAAGTTGTGTTATTGTTCCTCTCACCTTAAAAGATGTAGTAACTTTTTGCTCTTCTTTCTGTGCTTCTTCTGCAACAACAGGTGGCATTAACATCTCTGCTCTTTCCTCAGCTTGAAAAAGCTGCTCGTCCTGCTTCGCCTTTTGCTCTGCTGTCTGTTTTGCGGCTTCAATTGCTTTATGCCGTTCTGAAATCGTAATTTTAGCCGTTGCAAGGCTTAAAGTTTTTTGATATTCTGCCAATAATTCGACATCTTCGCCGATCACTTTGACTTCGAGAGCAATATTTTCAACCGTCTGTTTAACCTGTTCTTTTAGTGCTTTTTCGCTCGCCGTGAGCGTGACCTTCGGCATAATTCGTCCTGAGGATAACCAGCTCAAGCCGTTGGCGATTATAAGCTCTTTTGCGTATCGTTCAACGCTGTTATACTTATCTTTTTTCTGCTCTGCTTCTACAGCGTCTATTTTGTCCTTTAAAGCCCCGTCAGCGGCTTTGTAAGGTAAAGTGACACACTCTTTATACACCTTTTCAAAAGCTTCATATTCGGCTAAAATCGCCTTTTTAACGCTCTTTCTGCGTTCTTCAAGTCCGTTAAACTCTTTCGTCAACGCCGTACGAATTTTTTTGATTTCTTGTTTGTTCTCCTCGCTGCACTCCAGCATTATTGCTGTCGCCGTTTTCTGTTCCCACTCGGCTTTTAACGCCTGTAAGCGTTCGTCAATGACAGGCAGCTGGACAAGCTCTATAATTTCTGACATTATGTTAACTCCTTTCTGCCACATCTTCACGGTGACAATCGTCACAATAAACTTTATGCCCTATAAAATGAATGGTTTCGCCCTCGTAAATCTCGCAACCGCATTCAGCACAAGAGAAAACAACCTCTTTGCTGTCTCGGCTCGGCGTTTGATTGTCATATGCGTTTTGTATCCATACCGGTATCATTGTGCCGCCTCCCATTCGCTAATAATACGGCGCATTTCCGCAAGAACCGTATCGAGGTCTTGTAACGTTTGCTTTTCTGCATCGCCAAGAATAGTCACTTCATAACGGTTGGTGGCACCTTTGCCTGAGAGGTATATGACGGGCGATTCGGGATAACCGTTAATATTTGCTCGAACTTCAAGACCGCATATATGCCCGTAAAACTCTACAAAAAATGTAGGCTTACTGTCTGTAATTTCTTGCCTTGTTTCGCCGCTGTTAAAGCTAACAGCAAGTTCCATGATCTCTAAAACTCTTTGTGTGATTTCTTTTGTCATTTTTTTATCCCCCTTAATCTGTGAACCCGATTTCAATGTCTGGCTCGTTTTCTGTTAGCAACAGATTAGCAATCTGCTTCGCCGTTCTTGCGTCCTTCGGGTTTGTGATGATAACAGTAACCTCCGTCTTGCCATCGGGAGTTCTTAGTATCAACCCGCCTGCGCTCGGCTGTTCTTCGGGTGTTACCCACTCTTTTTTTATCTGCTTAATTTTCTCCTTCGTTCTTTCCAGCAAATTCATTCTGCTTGTCCTCCTCGATAAACATTGATACATCAACGTTTAAAATTTTTGATAGTTTCTTGATCTCATCGACCGTAAAACCGAACCTCTTGTTTTTGCTGTACATCTTGTTGTAAATGGTTTTTCTGCTTATGTCCAGCAGATCAGCGACCTTGTCGATCGTCAACCCACGGTTGATAATCAACAGTTTTAATTCATCTACGTTTATGTTTATCACTCCTTAAATTTTTTAGCCTGCCGACTGCTTTGAATTTGTCGGGTGCAGCTTTCCTTTTGGCGGGTTTCCCCGCCACAGTCATCAGCTTTCAGACTTACTCACTTTACTTTCTGCCTTTCGGCTGTTTTGTTTCTGTATATATATTAACATATATTCTTTTACACGTCAAGTAATTTTTTACAAATTCCTTGTATTTTTTTACATTCTACTTTTTGCACAATCGGGCACACACTTATTTGTGTATTTTGTTATGTGCCCGTCTTTAGTTGTCTGACTGCCTGAGCCGGAGTTCCACCATACTCTGATAAATCCGGTCTGCGTACTTGTAGATGTTTCCTTCTTCCTCATGCAGTTGTTTTTACTGCACTCGCCTTTCTGTATATATCATAACATATATTTATATATATGTTATGATATATGTAAATAATAATGTACAAAGATAATATAATATTTTTGTGCATTTTATTACTTGTTTATATCGGCTCTGATAAGGTTTTTAATGTATCCGCTCACATTTTCGACCTGTTCCAATTTTGCTATAATATCTTTGTCGGTCTTGCGGTTCAGAATAACCGTCTTGCGCTGTATGCTCTTGGCTTGATATTTCAATACCGCTTTTCTTTGCTGTTCTTTTTTTCGTGCCGCTTTTTCGGCGGCAAGCTGTTTCTGAAGCTGTGCCAATGTTTTCTCGTCTATCATTTCTTGCATAACTTTTACCTCTCTTTCTTTGCGGTGGCTTTCGCCACCGCTCTTTTTTCGCTTTCGCTTGCCATCTTAACCTCCCTTTTATAATAAATTATAAGATTTCAAGTGCCCTTGCCCAACCGTTTTTGACATCAAATTTAATATTAAATTTTCCCTTTTCTGTTTCAATAGAAAGACTTCCTCTTTGAACGGTTGTTCCAAAATAAAAGTATTTAACATTTTTAATGTTTGCACCTTTTTTTTCGTTTAGTTTGTGCCGCAGATAATTCTTTGTGAGACCTGTTTGCTTAAGATTTTTAATCTCGATTTCCCCAATGTTAAACATAATCTTAATTCCTTTCCGGTTTTTTGAGTTTTCCTTCTCTTATCTTGCCGATAGGTCAGCTTCGAAATGTTAGCTAAAATATACGTTATACGACATAGGTTTCTTGCTCTGACGCTCTTCGTAAGTTTTGCCGTCTACTTTTGCGTTTTTGTCATGCAAATATCTATCAAGATAACTTGCATACTCTCGTTCTCTGCGGTATGGACTGTCTTTGTACTCTTGATATAATCTTTCATAGCCGTCTAACATAATATGCTCCTTTCTGCCTTTCGGCTGTTGTTCTTTGTTGTATATATCATATCATATATTTATATACTCATCAAGTAATTTTTTACAAGTTTTTTGTATTTTTTTTACATTCTACTTTTTGCACAATCGGGTACGCACTTATTTGTGTATGTTGTTATGTGCCCGTCTTTCAGTTGTCCAACTGTCTGAGCATTTTATATAATACAATAAACGCCGTAACCTTGATCCATGTAATCGAGATCATAAGCGTTATAGCCTGCCACTCCAAGTCTCTCGTAAAGTCTTTGTGCGTCAGCGTTGTCGGGTGCAACAGCAACAAAAAGATAGTGGAATTCATCTCGTAAAACACACGTAAGGACTTTACTGCCGATACCCTGATTTCTGTATGCTTCTTCAATATCGATTCTTTCTATATAACATAAGTCGTTATACTCATTGAAATTATCAATAATTTCAATTGTGCCAACTACTGTGCCATCTGCAACGATTTCATATCCTTTACGATTGTATTCTTCTTCATAAAAACGCTCTCTCATCATAATCTCTGTTGTCATAGTCTTTCTTCCTTTCTGGTTCTGTCGGTTTTCCTTCCCTTATCCGTTTGTTTTTGTTGTATATATCATAACATATATTTATATATATGTCAACACTATTTTAATTAAATGTTGCACAAACATTATAAATTATTTTTATGAATAATAACAAAAAATAGCCGGAGCATATCCGGCTAT
>JAFPAK010000326.1 GCA_017390825.1 Clostridia bacterium | reverse complement strand
AGCTGTTCCGGAGAGCTTGAAAGCTATGTACCTTATCTATATTCATCATATGAGGATGAGAATGAATCTGTTGTATCGGATAAAAAGAAGATAATCGTTCTCGGATCAGGTCCTATACGCATCGGTCAGGGTGTTGAGTTTGACTATTCTACCGTTCATGCAGTTATGACTATTAAAAAGCATGGCTATGAGGCAATTATCATCAATAATAACCCTGAGACCGTATCTACTGATTATACAACGTCTGACAAGCTATATTTCGAGCCGCTGACGGTTGAAGATGTAATGAATATCATCGAGCTTGAAAAGCCTTACGGTGTTATCGCATCTCTCGGTGGTCAGACCGCTATTAACCTTGCCGAGCCGCTCACAAAGCGCGGTGTACATCTTATCGGTACCGATACAGAGGCTATTGAGCGTGCTGAAAACCGTGACAGTTTTGAAAAGGTAATGGAAACTCTCGGTATTCCGCAGCCTAAAGGCAGAGCAGTTACAAATATTCCCGACGGTATTAAAACCGCTAATGAGATCGGATATCCGGTTCTCGTTCGCCCGAGCTATGTTCTTGGCGGTCGTGCAATGCAGATAGTTACAGATGATGAGGGACTTAAGAAATATCTTAAAACCGCAGTTCTTGTAAACGAAGATCAGCCTGTGCTTGTTGATAAGTATATCAGCGGTAAAGAGTGCGAGGTAGATGCAGTTTGTGACGGTACAGATGTATTCGTTCCGGGTATAATGGAGCATGTTGAGCGCACCGGTATCCATTCGGGCGACTCTATCAGCGTGTATCCATCATTCAGTCTTTCAGATGTTGTTAAGGAAAAGATACTTGATTATACAAAGCGTCTGGGGCTCGGTATCGGAATTGTTGGTCTTTATAATATTCAGTTTATTGTTGACAGTAATGATGATGTATATGTAATTGAGGTAAACCCCCGTTCATCCAGAACAGTTCCGTTCCTTTCGAAATCGACAGGCTATTCACTGGCGGATATTGCAACACTTGCAATACTCGGCGTATCCTTGCGTGAGCAGGGAATAGATGTACTATATCCTGAAGAGCGCAAGCGTTGGTATGTAAAGGTGCCGGCATTCTCCTTCAGCAAAATAAGCGGACTTGATGCTTATCTTTCACCTGAAATGAAATCTACCGGTGAAGCCATCGGTTATGATGACACTCTTACCCGTGCGTTGTATAAGGCTTTGCAGGCTTCAGGGATGAATGTTGCAAATTATGGTACAGTTCTCTTTGCAGTAGCAGATAAGGATAAGGAGGAGGCTCTGCCCCTCGTTCGCCGTTTCTACAACCTCGGCTTTAATATTGAGGCAACAAGCGGTACTGCTGCATATCTTCGTGAGCACGGCATTAAGACAAGAACCAAGAGCGCAGACGGTGAGGATAGTGAGATTTTGAATGCCATTCGCCGTGGTTATGTAACTTATGTTATCAATACCAAGGATATCAACAATATCAACGAGTTTTCCGATGGCTATGCATTGCGTCGTTGTGCAGTTGAAAACAATGTTTCTATCTTTACTGCACTTGACACGGTAAGAGTACTTCTTGAAGTTCTTGAAGAGACAACAATGCGTGTTTCTACTATTGACAGCGACAAAGAATGATAAAAAGGAACAGAATAAATGTTACAGTCATTATTTACGGTTGTTAAAAATGAAAAAATTGCGGACAACACCTATGAAATGGTGTTGTCCGGTAATACCGCTGAATTAAAAGCAGGCGGGTTTGTTAATATCAAGCTTGACGGATTTTATCTTCGCCGTCCTATTTCCGTTTGTGATTATGATGATACAACACTAACTATCATTTATAAGGCTGTCGGAAAAGGTACAGATTATATGAGCGGGCTTTGCAAAGGAGAGTCTCTTGATGTATTAACAGGGCTCGGCAACGGTTACGATATTACAAAGAGCGGCGATAAAGTGCTGCTTATTGGCGGCGGTGCAGGTGTTCCGCCTATGTACCGTATGTGCAAAGAGCTTATCTATGCCGGAAAATCAGTTACTGCTATTCTTGGCTTTAACACGGCAAGTGAAGTATTTTATGAAGATGAATTCAAATCTCTTGGTGCTGATGTGAAAGTCGCAACAGCTGATGGCTCATATGGAATAAAGGGATTTGTTACCGATGCAATGGACGGTGTTGAGTATGAGTACTTTTACACCTGCGGTCCTGAACCGATGCTTAAAGCGGTTTACAATGCAACTGATGTAAGCGGTCAGTTCAGCTTTGAGGAGCGTATGGGCTGCGGTTTTGGCGCTTGTATGGGTTGCTCATGCAAGACAAAGTACGGTAACAAGCGAATTTGTAAGGATGGTCCGGTTTTAGTCAAGGAGGAGATAATATGGTAAACACAAAGGTTGATTTAAGCGGTATTGAGCTTGACAATCCTATTATCCCTGCTTCAGGTACATTCGGATATGGATATGAATTTGCTGAAATTTATGATATCAATATGCTTGGAACATTCTCTTTTAAGGGTACCACGGCAGAACCGCGTTTTGGAAATCCGACACCGAGAATTGCAGAGTGTACTGCCGGTATGATAAATTCGGTAGGATTGCAGAATCCCGGAGTAGAAAAGGTTATCAGCGAGGAATTGCCCCGCCTAAAAAAGTGTTTTAGCAAGCCGGTCATGGCTAATGTTAGCGGTTTTTCAATTGAAGAGTATGCTTCTACTTGCGAAAAGTTGGACAAATGCGAGCAGGTTGGTTGGCTTGAAGTTAATGTCAGTTGCCCGAATGTTCACAATGGGGGTATGAGCTTTGGCACTTCGCCTGAAGATGCCGCAAGAGTAACAAAAGCTGTAAAAGCGGTTACAACTAAACCGATATATATAAAATTAAGCCCTAATGTAACGGATATTGTGTCCATTGCAAAGGCCTGCGAAGAAGCTGGCGCAGACGGTATCAGTCTTATCAACACAATGCTCGGTCTGCGAGTTAATTTGAAAACAAGAAAACCCGTCATCGCCAATAAAATGGGCGGTTTTTCCGGGGCTGCAATTATGCCTGTAGCACTTCGTATGGTTTATCAGGTATATGATGCGGTAAATATTCCGCTTATAGGTATGGGAGGCGTTTCCTGCGCCGAAGATGTGATTGAGATGATGATGTGCGGTGCAACTGCAGTTCAGGTAGGCGCCGCAAATCTTGTTGACCCATGTGCGTGCAAAACCATTATCGAGGATCTTCCCCGAGTAATGGAGAAATATAAAATAGAAAGTCTTACCGATATCATCGGTGCGGCACATTAAAATAAGGAGGATCTAAAAATGGGAAGAGATGTAATTATTGCTTGTGATTTCAGTTCAAAGCAGCAGTGTCTTGATTTTCTTGATAAGTTTACAGGAAGAAAGCCGTATGTAAAGATAGGTATGGAGCTGTTTTATGCAGCAGGTCCGGACATTGTTAAGGAGATAAAACAGCGAGGTCATAAGATATTCCTCGACCTTAAGCTTTGTGATATTCCCAACACAGTTAAAAAGGCTATGAGCGTGCTTTCATCGCTCGATGTTGATATGACAAATCTTCACGCTTTCGGTACAAAAGCAATGATGGAGGCAGCTATCGAAGGTCTTACAAAGCCCGACGGTACCCGCCCGCTGCTTATCGCAGTTACACAGCTTACATCGACAAGTGAGGAAAGAATGAAGAACGACCTTCTTATCGATCGTCCGCTTGATGAGGTAGTTATGCACTATGCAAAATGTGCTGAGGAATCCGGGCTTGACGGTGTTGTATGCTCACCGTTGGAGGCAGGTAAAGTACATTCTGTTTGCGGAAATAAGTTTTTGACAGTTACGCCGGGTGTCCGTTTTGCAGATGGTGATATCGGCGATCAGGTTCGTGTTACAACTCCCGAAAAGGCAAAGGAATTAGGTTCTGACTATATCGTTGTAGGCAGACCGATCACTGCTGCCGAAGATCCTGTTGCAGCTTATGAGCGTTGCATCAGGGAATTTGTAGACTGATATTTGTTGAAAGGATGAATAAAAATGGAAGGCTATAAAAGAGAATTTATTCAATTTCTAGAAAGTGCCGGTGTTTTGAAATTCGGTGATTTTACTGCAAAGAGTGGTAGAAAGATACCATATTTCATTAATGCCGGTGATATAAAAACAGGTGACCAGATTGCAAAGCTCGGTGAGTTTTATGCGAAGAGCTATATGGAAAAGGTAGGCAACAAGAGAACTGTACTTTATGGACCTGCTT
>JAFPAK010000325.1 GCA_017390825.1 Clostridia bacterium | reverse complement strand
GACTTTGCAACAAGATCTCTGCCAATGTTATATAGATAAAGTATCGTTTCCATCATCTTGTACTGCTTAATAAGCGGTACATAAGTATCATCCTTGTGATAAGCATTTTGCTGCAGAAAGCCTACACGGATTATTCTTGCTATTTCAATTGTAAGCTTCTGATCGTCGGGAAGAACATCAGCGCCTATGAGCTTAACTATTTCCATCAAAGAATTTTCTTCACGAAGAATTGAAATTATCTCACTTCTTGCATTCATAAATCCGTCGTCTATATTCTCATCGTAATAGCGAGCTAATTCATTATCATATTCACTATAACTTGTGATCCAGTTTATTGCCGGATAATGTCTTGAATAAGCGAGTGACTTGTCAAGCGCCCAGAAACAACGAGTAAAACGCTTTGTATTCTGAGTTACAGGCTCTGAAAAATCGGCACCCTGCGGAGAAACAGCGCCAATTACGGTTACAGAGCCGTTAGAACCTGAAAGTGTTTCAACAAGTCCTGCACGCTCATAAAATTCAGATAATCGTGAGGGCAAATATGCAGGAAATCCCTCTTCAGCAGGCATTTCTTCAAGTCGTCCGCTGATCTCACGCATTGCCTCTGCCCAACGAGAGGTTGAATCAGCCATCATTGCTACATCGTAACCCATATCACGGTAGTACTCGGCAAGAGTGATACCTGTATAGATAGATGCTTCACGTGCCGCAACCGGCATATTTGAAGTGTTGGCGATAAGCACGGTACGGTCGGTAAGCTTTTTACCGGTTCGTGGATCGATAAGACCGCCAAACTCGTCAAGCACCTGTGTCATTTCATTGCCACGTTCACCGCAGCCAACATAGATGATGATATCAGCATCACACCATTTTGCAAGCTGATGCTGTGTCATTGTTTTGCCTGTGCCGAAGCCGCCGGGGATCGCAGCAGTACCGCCTTTTGCGATGGGGAACATGGTATCGATTATACGCTGTCCGGTGATAAGTGGAATAGAGCACTCAAGACGCTGCTTGATCGGTCTTGGATTTCTGATAGGCCACTTTTGCGTAAGAGTAAGTGTGTGAACCGCACCGGTTTCATCCATCAATTCGGCTATTTTATCGTTTACGGTGTATTCACCATCTGGTGCAGCATATACTATCTCGCCACAAAGCTCCGGATGGAGCATGATGCGATGCTCCACTGAAACAGTTTCAGGGCAGGTAGCATATATATCGCCACCGCAGAGCTTATCTCCAACCTTAACTTTAAGTGTAACATTCCACTTCTTTTCGGTATCAAGAGCAGGAACATCACAGCCTCTTGTAATAAACGAACCCTCAGCCGCTGCAATATCACGCAACGGTCGCTCGATACCGTCAAATATATTGCTTATAATGCCGGGACCGAGCGTGAGTGACAGCGGAAGTCCGCTTGATTCTACCGGTTCCCCCGGAGCAAGGCCTGCTGTATCCTCATATACCTGGATAGTTGTGTCTGTGCTATCAATACCGATAACTTCACCGATAAGGCGTTCTTTGCCGACATACACCATCTCAAGCATAGAAAAATCCGTGGAATTCTTTACGGTTACAACCGGGCCGTTGATACCGTATATACAGTTTTTAGACATATTATTTCATCCCTTAAATCAATTAATATCTAGCCCTGATGTTTCCTCAAACCAAACCTTTTGTGAGTAAAGTCGAGAGTCGAGGGTATCATCGATTATCATCATTGCAAACTTGACCTTGATTCCGCCGATCCTGATCGTATTATCAGACTGAACCTGACAAGGCAATACAAATGCTTCCTTTACAAGGTATTCATATTGCATATCCTCAGGTCTTAAATAAATGATTGCATGTTTATCTCTGCCGACCAGTGAATGCTGTACTGTATCAACAGACTTTCTCAGAAATTCAATATAATTCTCTGAGGCAGCAAATGCTTCGAGTTTCTCTCTGGCAGCCTCAAATACCTCTTTTTGAATTTGATTTCTTTTTATATACAAGCGCTTTCTAGATGCCATTTCCTTTTCGGAAAAATCTCTACCGATCTGCTCATGTATAATATCGCAACGCTTACGGACATCAGCTTTGGTTTTCGCCTGAATATCAAGTTCGGCCTTTTTGAGTTTATTAGATTTATAATCCTTTATCTCTTTTTGCGCTTTTTCCTTTGCGTGCTGAGCCTCGCCCGTAATTGCATTAACATATTTGCTTAATTGGTTATCAAGCATAAGATTACTGACCTTTCTACTGCGTAGTAACGGATATCGGATCAATCAAGATTGACACCGATTGCGTCTTTAATATATTTTGTTATTGAATCTGCTTGTCTGCCTGATGCGGTATGTCTGTCAGGTATCTCAACTATAAGCGGTTGCTTATAGTTGAGTTTAAGATCATAGATTATATCAGGACAGAGAGTGACAAGCTTTTCTGTAATAAGTATAATACCTACTTCCTTGTCTTTTATCGCATTGTTCAAAGCTCGTTCTACAGATTCCTTGTGATGTGCGATAACACCTTCAATACCTGCAAGACGCATACCGAGCAGTGTATCGTGATTATCGCTGATAAGCATGAATTTCATAATTACATTACTATTTTCGGAAGATTTGAAATAATAAGGAAGGAAATTACAACACCGTAAAGTGCAACGGTCTCGCCGAGCGCAACAAAGATGAGAGCCTTACCAAACGCTTTTGGATCTTCAGAAACCGCACCAATAGCAGCAGGAACACCTCCTGCAAGAGCTATGCCACCGCCAATGCCAGCAAGACCTGTACAAAGACCTGCAGCGATATAGCCTAGACCGGCGTTGATAGATGAATACTTTGCGGCCTCAACAGCAGCTTCTGCGGTTGAGGTTGTATCAGCGGCTGCCGAAAAGCTCATAAGAGCAAAGAGCAGTACCATTACACCTACTGATGAAAAATTAAAAACGAGTGAGCGCTTGACGCTACCTGATCGTTTCATAACCAGCTTTGCAACCAATGCAGCAATAACTACACAAACAATAGGGAATAAAAGTGAAATAAATGCGTTCATAATTAGTACCTCCATATATAACCGTACGATACGGTAAAGATTATTTTGTTGAATTATCCGTTTTTGCCGGAATAAAAGGTCGCCCGCTGCCCTCATAGAAGCGTGAGAACATTTCATAGAACATAAGTCGAAGTGATTGAACACCGACAAGCAGACCCTCAAGAACTATTACAAATATGTTTCCGAACACTACCATAATAACATAAAGCGCTGTGTTCGGCATCATATCTGCAAGTGTGAAAAACAGATACATGAATGCCGCGTGAACGATAACAAATGCACCTACACGCATAAATGATACTGTGTTAGTAAAGTAACTGATAATGACCTCAAATAACTCAAAAAAGTTTTGCATTATCGTTTCACCGATACCAGCT
>JAFPAK010000324.1 GCA_017390825.1 Clostridia bacterium | reverse complement strand
CACGACCGAAACGGGATAAGTCTTTTACAATGATTGTACCAACCTCTCCGTTTTCAACCATTCTTTGCATACGCTGAAAATCAGGGCGGTCGAAGGTTGTACCCGAAATACCATCGTCTACGAAAAACTCGGTGTGTAGATACCCGTTCTTCTTGGCATAATCCAATAGAATTTGCTTTTGGTTGCTAATACTATTGGATTCGTCCTCTTGGCTTTTCTTCCTTTTATCTTTTAGATCTTTTGTATCTTCTACTGACAAACGGCAGTAAAGAGCAGTTATTTTTACTTTATTCTCGGCTTTCTTTTTTGACATTTTTAAACTCCTTTCTGTGTAAGCCGAGCATTGCGTTTATAGCATTGCCATTATACAATGCTCGGTACACTTATAACAAATCTATAAATTACAGTTCCTTAGCCAAGATTAGCGCCTTGAACTGTTGCAATATTGTTTCTTTGCCTTCTAAGTCAAAGTTGGCGGTTACGTCATAAATCGTTCCGGCAATCTTTTTGGAAAAACATATCTTTTTCGGAACGGTTGTTAATGGAATGGGTGTGCTTTTGCGCTCTTTGCTTGGAGGCATAACATACTCTTGCAAATCAATAGGACGTGTATCATCTACACGCCCCATACCTTTCATAACAAGAACATCTTTAAAATTAACTTTTTGTACCATATTCTCACCTCGCATCTCTTTGTTTATTGCGATAATTTTTCTCACAAAGTTTAATGATTTCATTTTCAATCTGCTCAACCGTATAATTCTTCGGGAAATATTCACGGAGTTTTTCGGTCGGAATTTTAATGCGCTCCTTTTGATTCGCTTTTTCTTCCTCCATAATTTCCGCAATCACTTCGGGAGTAAGTCCTTCCGCCTGGCTTATCTTTTTAAAGCGGCAAGCCTGCGAGAGTGACGGGGTGCAATCGCTTTGCTCAATTTGCTCTAAAAGGTCTTGTTGTTCCTGTTCATTGAGATAGGAAAGCTCGACGGCAGGAGTGAATGAAATGCGACCTTCATCCACATATTGCAGAATTTCAGGGATAAGATTGGTAAGACGGATATAGCGCTGAACCGTTTTATAACTATCTCCTGTGTCTGCTCCAATTTGTGCGGTTGTGCGATTATCATCGGACTTCGGGACAACTTGTCCCGAAGTTAAATCCGTTCTCCAACCTTTATGGTTCATAGCATCCGCTTTCAACTTGTAAGCAAAGGCTTTTTCTGACGGTAAAATATGCTCACGGTGTAGGTTACTATCCACAAGCACAATTGCCGCCGCATCACGATCAAGGGAAACAACTAAGGCAGGGACTTCTGAAATCCCTGCCTTTTTGCTTGCCATAACCCGTCTGTGACCGGATATGATCTCATATTCATCTGTAGTGTTTTCAAGTGGTCGGACAATAACGGGAGATACAATGCCGTGTTCCTTAATGCTTTCGGCAAGAGCCTCCATTTCCTCATTGTCCTGAACCTTATAGGGGTGGTTTTCAAATGCTCGTAATTTATCTATCGCAATAATTTTCTTTGTGCTTTTCATTATTATTTAATCCTTTCTCTTTTGTTTTTGTAGGTGCATTTATTTCAATGTCGTGTTCGGTTTTAAGCAAATCCCAAACCTTCGGAAAACGTTCCAAAGCGGAGTCTGCTATTTTAAGTTGTTCTCGCAACGGAGTGATTTTCTTTGTTATCTCCCTTGCGGCTTTCAGTTTTTCTTGTCGCTCTTGCGGTGTTTTCGGGCGGCGGTTACTGTTGCGGATTTTAGACCTTTCGGCTTCAAGTGCTGTAATTTCATTTTCCATTTCACGGCAGAAAGCAGTAACATCACTTGCAGTGCGAAGCCCGTTATCTTTGAGGAATGAATATTCCTTTTTAAGTTGTCGTTCAAAGGTCAAGGCTTCTCGCAGTAGCGGTGAGTGTGCCTGACCGCCATCGCCCCAAGCTTCTATATCCCGTGTAAGCTTTAAAAGTTGCAGTAGGATATAGAAAACTGTGTCAATCAAGATGGTTGCAGTATCGTGAGAGTGATTAATTTCAAATTCAAGTTCTTGCTCCAACTGTAACAAAGGACTTCTCCGAGCACGGTAAATAACAGCATAGTGATATTCTGAGTGGCGGTTATTAGCAAGTCGTCTTTCTATTGCATCAACGGTATAATTTGCACCAAGAGAATCAAGACGAACAGGTCTTTTCCATCCATCGGCAATAATGGTGATATGCTCATAATTATCGTCCCTTACGATTTTGTATCCGAGCCCGTTGAGATTGGCGCTAAAGGATTTCCAAGTCGTTGAGTTTTTGATGATAGAGTCAATGTCTTTGCGCAGAACATCTCGGTG
>JAFPAK010000323.1 GCA_017390825.1 Clostridia bacterium | reverse complement strand
CCATCCTCAAGATGCTTTAATCCTTCGTTATTCACAGGCTCGGCAAGATTTGTAATATATTTTTTGATAACTTTATTTTTCGGCGAGATAACCTTGTGACAGTAGTCGCCGTCATTTGTAATTATCAGAAGACCGGTAGTGTCTTTATCCAGCCTGCCAACACAAAACAGATCCTTTCGCTTCAGCTCGTCCGGTAATAACTCTATAACCGAAGGCTCGTGAGTGTCGGTAGTACAAACAACACCTGCCGGCTTATTAATGATATAATAAACATATTCAATGTAATTAAGCTGTGTTCCGTTGCACATTACAGTATCGCTGTTTGTGATCTTAAAATCAGCTGAACGGTTGACGTTGCCGTTGACGGTAACAAAACCTTTTGTTATCATCTTTTTTGCATCAGCACGGGAAATATTCATAGCTCCCGAAATATATTTGTCAAGTCTTGCTTGTGTCATAGTTTTGCCGTCCTATTGTTGTTTGTTGAATGAGTGCATAAAGCCGTCAAGCGCAGTTGAGTGGATATCACCGCCTATGATCTTATCTTCATATACAAGTATTGATGCAAAAACTTCGTCACTGCTGTCGTAGTTTGTGATAGGAACACTGTATAATGTAACAGTCTTACCCTTGTATTGCTCAAGATCATAGCCGCAGATTTTTTGTATCTCGTTGTAGCTTGTGTAAACATCGTTGAATTCAGAAGGGATAGTTGTATTTTTTGAAGTTTCGTTTTCAAAATCGCCCTTCCAACCGAAAGAGGATATGAATTTCACTCTTGCATCTTTAGTTGATCCGTCAGAATAGGTTACAGTATCGCTTTTTACAGCAGTTACACTAGCCAGAAATAATAATGGTATAGCAATAGCAAAGACTATTGCAGCTATTCTTTGTTTTGTCAGTTTTGCAGTAAAATTGATCATATAAATCCGTCCTTTGAACATACTTTGATAAAATATATGCTTAAAGGACGGAGATTATTAATTATTTAAAAAATGCACAGAAGGCTTTGTATGCCATATAAAGATCAAGCTTTGAAATGACCTCAAATGGGGAGTGCATCGAAAGCACAGGCACGCCGAGGTCGACTGTATCTACATCCATATTTGCGATGTATTTGGCAACAGTACCGCCGCCTCCGCAATCTACCTTGCCAAGCTCACCGGTCTGCCATACAATGTTGTTGTCAACAAGCATTTTTCTTATAAATCCGACATATTCTGCAGATGCATCGGATGTGTCACCTTTACCTCTTGCGCCGGTATATTTCGTGATTACAACACCTTTATTGATAAAGGCACAGTTATTGCGTTCAAAAACATCAGGGAAGGTGGGATCGTATCCAGCATTAACATCAGCTGAAAGGCACATTGAATGACGGAGTACTTCATAACCGTTTAGACCTTCTGTAGTAGCGATATCATATACAAAGTTCTTGAGATAAGCGCTTCTGAGACCGGTATTACCGTCAGATCCTGTTTCTTCCTTATCAGTAAGCACGCTGATAGAGGTATAGTCAGGCTCTGTTGCTGTAAGTGCAGCCATCAGAGCAGGATAAGCACAAACGCGGTCATCATGACCGTATCCGCCGACCAAAGAACGGTCAAAGCCAATGTCGCAAGCATCAAAAGCAGGTACAAGCTCAAGCTCTGCGGATTGGAAATCAGCCTCTACGATGCCATATTTTTCGAATAGAATATTTAGAATGTTGAGTTTCACACTTTCTGCCTCGTCATTATCTTCAAACGGGCGTGAGCCGATAAGAATGTTTAGCTCTTCACCTTTGATTCCTTCGGAAAGCGGACGCTTTGACTGCTCCTGTGCAAGATGGGGAAGAAGATCGGTAATTACAAATTTCGGATCTTTTTCATCCCTGCCAACCGCAACTTCGACCTTTGTTCCGTCAGCAAGCATCACAACACCATAAAGACAAAGCGGGATAGCGGTCCATTGATATTTTCTTATACCGCCGTAATAATGTGTTTTGAAATAGCACATATCCTCTGCCTGATAAACGGGATTTGCTTTAAGATCGATCCTGGGTGAATCAATATGGGCAGCTGCAATGCGTACACCTTCTTTTAATGATTTTTTACCGAATACGCAGAGTATAACAGCCTTATTGCGCTGGTTTACATAAACCTTATCGCCGGAGTTGTACTTTTTACCGGGAACATACTCGGTAAAACCGTTCTCAACAGCAACTTTTATCGACTTTTCACAAAAAAGTCTTTCGGTCTTTGCATAGTTGATGAAATCAACATATCCTTCACTAAAAGAATATGCTTTTTCAACATCTGCCTTGTCGGTATTGCAGTAACCGTTTTTTGTGTTCTTGAACAGCTTTTCTTTAAGCTGCTCTGACTTTGTTTTTTCGCTCATAATATAATATTCCTTCCTTAGTTTAATATTAAAATCCGTATATATTTTTGTACTTATCAACCGTTTTTATAACTCTTTCTGCATAAGAAGCGGTCGTTTTATACGGAATATTGATTAAAGTTTGACCATCAGTTGAATAATTCTGGTCATTTAGCCATTCGTTGACAATGCCTCTGCCTGCATGATATGCACATAAAGCAGTTTTCATGTCAGAAAATTCTTTGATATGAAGACTTAAAAGATAAGTACCATATTTAATATTTACTTCAGGTATATAGAGATCATCGTGTGTATATTTTTCACCGGTTTTCGAAAGCATCCAATCAAAGGTTTCAGGGGTTATCTGCATAAGTCCGATGGCACCAACATCGGAAAGGGCATCCTTATCATATGAGCTTTCACATTTAATCACCGAATAGATAAGTGCCTTATCGACATTGTATTCAGCAGAATACTTATCAACATATTCATCATAATCGGTTTTGTATATAAAATTCTTTTGAATAAAATTCAAACTGAAGCCACAGGCAAAAACAGAAATTATAATCAGCACAAAACACACAAGGCTTTTGTTAATTTTCAATATTGCTCTCAATCCTTTGAATAACTTTTTCAGCAGCTGCCTCAAGCTCTTCGACATTGCCGTTATTATATATAATTATATCACAGTTTTCCTTAAAATAGTCATCGCTGAATGAAGCTGCAATGCGAAGCTTGGCGGCATTTTGATCAATGCCGTCACGCTTTATTATTCGATTTATTCTTATATCTTTATCAGCAAGCACACCGATAGTAATATCACACACAACACCAAGATCTGCCTCAAATAACTGAGGTGCATCTATTACGGCAATATCTGCGCCGTTGTTTCTGTGATAGGTAAGCTCCTTAAGTATGATATCAACAATAAACGGGTGAGTAATGCGGTTGAGCAGTTCTGTGTTTTTCTTTGATGAAAAAGCTTTTTTTGCAAGTGCTGCACGGTGTAGGTTTCCGTCAGGCATAAGTATATCATCACCAAAGCTCTTTCTTAATAATTCAAGACATCCTGAACCTTTAACTACTGCTTTTCTTGCTGCAGTATCTGCATTTATACAAGCGGCGCCGTTCGCCGAGAAGACGCTTGCTACATACGATTTTCCTGCTCCGCTCGGCCCGGTAAGTCCAATAATTTTCACGGTTTTATCACCTCAAAGCCTGCTGCTCTTAATAATCTGTTTAACACTGCAAGACCTACGCCATCGGGTTTCGGCATTCTTGCATATACTGTTTTTGCTCCTAATTCATCAAGCTTCCGCATTGCATCAAAAAGACCTGCCGCCTGAGTGGCATCATCATTTTCATCGCCGTAGCAGATATATGGCACACGCAATTTTTCTTTATCCTCTTTAAAACATAGTGCATAAACACCGGTATCTTTGTGTTGGTTTACATAACACTGATACACATTTGGCATAGCGTCAATAATTATTACTTTAGCATCAGGGGAGTAGTGCTTGTATTTCATACCCGGAGATAGTGGCTTTTCACCATCCTTCAGCGGATTTAAAATAGCATCATCGACATCTATCTTGCAGTTCAAACAACTTTCTATCTGTTCTTTTGTAATAAGTCCCGGGCGAAGCAACCGAGGTCTGTCGCTCGTTGTAAGAACGATGGTAGATTCAAGTCCCACCTTACATTTTCCGCCGTCAATAACAGCATCTATTCTGCCGTTGAGATCCTTGATACAATGCTCTGCACTTACAGGGGATACCCCACCTGAAATGTTTGCACTTGGAGCGGCAATCGGACATCCGGACTTAGCTATAAGACGCTTTGCGATCGGATGCGCCGGCATACGGACAGCAACCGTATCCATTCCGCAGGTAACTGAATTTGGGATAAGGTCGCTCTTTTTTAAAATCAAAGTAAGCGGACCAGGCCAGAATTTCAGAGCAAGTCTTAATGCAGAATGCGGAATATCTTTAACCAGTGGTTTCAATTCATCCAAGCGTGAAATATGCACAATGAGTGGATTATCTTGTGCCCGGCCTTTGGCAACAAAAATCTCTTTTACCGCAGCTTCGTTGAAAGCATCAGCTCCAAGTCCGTATACCGTTTCAGTCGGCATAGCGACAAGACCGCCGTTTTTGATAATTTCGGCAGCCTTTTCTATATCTTCATCACAGCTTGACAGTAAAAGTGTATTCATTTATTCATCATCACTCATTTTAAGTTTTTCTGCACGGTCGGCAGTAATAAGAGCGTCAATTACCTCGTCCATATCACCGTTGAGGAATTGCTCCAGCTTATAAATAGTAAGACCGATTCTGTGATCGGAAACACGACTTTGCGGAAAGTTATAGGTTCTGACACGATCAGACCGGTCACCCGATCCTACAAGAGATTTTCTTGTATCAGCAATTTCCTGTTGCTGAGCCCTCATCATATTATCATATATGCGCGAACGGAGGATCTTCATTGCTTTTTCCTTGTTCTTGTGTTGTGAGCGCTCATCCTGACATTCAACAATAGTGCCGGTTGGTATATGTGTGATTCGGATAGCGGATTCGGTTTTATTTACATGCTGTCCACCTGCGCCGCTTGAACGGTATGTGTCAATCTGCAAGTCAGCAGGATTGATATCAACTTCAACATCCTCTGCCTCCGCAAGCACGGCGACAGTTACTGCAGAGGTGTGAATTCTTCCTTGTGATTCAGTTTCGGGAACACGCTGAACACGGTGACCTCCGCTTTCAAATTTAAGGCGTGAATATGCGCCGTCGCCCTCGATCATAAAGCTGATTTCCTTGTATCCACCAAGCTCTGTTTCGCTTGCGGAAAGTATTTCAAATTTCCAATTCTTGCGTTCAGCATACATAGTGTACATTCGAACGAGATCGCCTGCAAAGAGCGCAGCCTCTTCTCCGCCTGCACCGCCTCTTATTTCAACAATAACATTCTTATCATCGTTTGGATCACGGGGAAGGAGTAAAACCTTTAATTCCTCTGCACAGTCAGCAGCTCTGTTCTTTGCATCCTCAATTTCTTCCTGAAGCATTGCCTTAAAATCAGCATCTATACTGCTGTCATTCAGCATTTCCTTTCCGTCAGCCTCTGCAGTTACTGCAGCACAGTATTCACGGTATTTTTCCACTATAGGTGTAAGCTGCTTGTTTTCTTTCATAAGCTTTTTGAAAAGCTCATTATCAGAGAATGTTGCAGGGTCAGCTAATTTAATTTGAATTTCTTCATATCTAGCCTCAACATCTTTGAGATTTTCAAACATAGACAATTATTCTCCTTGATCGCTGATAATTTTTTTAATGTTCTTCTCACATTTGGAACGAGGCAGCATAACTTCGTGCGAACAGCCGCTGCATCTGATCTTAAAATCCATTCCGATACGCAGCACCAAAAACTCTTTGCTGCCGCATGGATGCGGCTTTTTCATCTGCAAAATATCGCCGACTTTTATATCCAAAGAAAATCACCTCGCAAATATTCAAGTGTATTATACTATATTTTCTTGAAAATTACAAATATAAAATAAATAAAATTATAAAATTATAAAAAACAGTTGATATTTTGGCATTTTTCTGTCATAATGTTATTTAACGAAAATGGAGGAATGTTG